>DASPJC010000318.1:0-3667 GCA_035628815.1 Ohtaekwangia sp.
ATCGCTGGGTCTCTGACAGACCCGCCAACGAAGTAAACAGTGTAACAGCCAAAGGTTATTTCCTCCTGGACGCGGCGGTGACCTATACCCGAAAGGATTTCGAGATCAGCTTGTCCGGAACTAACCTGCTTGACCGGGAATGGAATGAAGCACAGTTTGATACAGAAACACGTTTGCCCGGAGAAGCCGCTGGCATGTCAGACCTGGCATTTACACCGGGCGATCCGTTTTTTGCCAAACTGGGTGTAACATTCTTCTTTTAGCCTGTCCGTTATTTTTTCGTTTTTGCGAACAACGCAAGGGCTACGGCGCTCATCGCTTTTACGCCGGTTTTAATCGTCGGTTCAGGCAATGGCGCAAAGGAGCCTGTGTGGAGTGACGGCAAGGCTTCACCTTTTCCTGCGGATGCTTTTATTTTGGAGGGATCAGCAGTGCCCAGCCAGAACATGCAGATGGGAACTTTTTTGTCCTGCAAAGCAAAGCGACTAAAGTCTTCCCCAACCATGGCCGGAGGCATTTCAACGACGTTTTCCTGTTGAAAGGTCGACACCAGCACATCGACAACGGTATTGGTAAGCGCGATGTCGTTGATCGTGGCGGGGATGGTTGGCTCAACCAGGGTGATTTCCGGCATCCGGTCTTCAGGGACACCAGCCTGGGCTGCCAGGTGATGGCTCTTCTTTTTGATGGCTGCGATGATCTGATCGCGGACCGCCGGAGAATACGACCGCAAGGTCAGCTGCAGCCTGACTTCATCCGAAATGACATTGTGAACGGTTCCGCCGTGAATCGAACCAACCGTAACCACCGCCGGTTCCAGGGGATTGATCTCCCGGCTGACAATGGTCTGAAATGCCATGATCATCTGCGCACTGAGTACAATCGGATCGATGGTTGTATGCGGTAAGGCGCCATGCCCGCCCTTGCCATGCACCACAATATCCATCATATCGACACTCGCCATGAAGGCCCCGTTCCTGTAGCCGACCTTTCCCGCCGGCAACGATGCGTGGTCGTGCAGCGCGACAGCATAGTCGGGGACGGGGATTTTATCATATAGTCCGGCTTTGAACATCAATGCCGCGCCGATACCATTTTCTTCGGATGGCTGTGCAACCATCACCAGTGTTCCTTTCCACGATTTTTTTGTTTCCACCAGCGCACGGGCAGTACCGATAAAAACTGTCATGTGGATATCATGTCCGCAGGCATGCATGATGGACACTTCCTGTCCCGCCGCATTGATACCTTTTTGTTTACTGGCATATGGTAATCCCGTTTTTTCTTCCAGGGGAAGGGCATCCATATCGGTTCTGATCAGAATGGTCGGGCCGGGACCGTTCTTTAAAATGCCGGCTAACCCGTACCCGCCGATCTTTTCAATCACTTCGAATCCAAGTGTCTTAAGTTCACCTGCCAGACGTGCTGACGTTTTTTCTTCCTGAAGTGAAAGCTCCGGGTATTGATGGAGGTTTTTGTAAAGGTCTTCAAGGTACCGGTAGGTTTTGCCGGTAAAATCTTCGATTTGTTTTACCGCACCGGTTTGCGCGGGGGCGATGTGCGCAATAAGAAACGCAATGATGACAAGGGAAAATCTCATGGCTATTGATTGCTGTACGGATGCAAGTAAAGACTTCAATGCGAGACGTCCAACCTGGTGCGGGACAGTAAATAAGTTACAATCGCCGTTTTATATTACCGCCTGGGCCTTAGGTTGAAGTGCAAAAATATCCGCGAGGAGTTCATAGGAGCGAAGCCGGTCTTCAAAATGGTCGGCGAACGTCGCCACTACGATTTCATTCACACCGTACCGTCGTGCCAGGAGAAGCAATTGTTCTTTCACGGCATCTGGTGTTCCGGCGATCATGCGATGACGGTTATAGAGCACACGCGTCCATTCCTGGTCGGAGTACGAATAGGATTTGATGGATTCGTACGACGGCGATTCGTCGATCTTACCTTTCTCCAGACTTAACAACCGGTAGTCCATGACGGCCTGCATTTGTGCGGCTTTTTCTTCGGTATCGGCGCAGAAAACAAAAATACCAACGTTCGCCATGGGCTCATGTAACCGTTCAGATGGTTTGAACCGCTCACGGTATGCGTGTACCGCTTCAGGTCCGCCAACGGGGTTGATAAAGTGCGCAAACGAAACGGCCATCCCAAAGTGCGCGGCAAGGTAAGCGCTTTCACCGCTGGAAGTAAGCATCCAAAGCTCCGGCATCGTATCGAGTACCGGGATCGCTTTTACTTTTTCATGAATCGTTCCGGGTTGCGCTTCACCCGAAAGAAAATCAATGAGATCTGTGATTTGTTGGAAATAGTCCTGCGGGTTGAATGTATTAGCGGGATTTAACAGTGAGGCCGTAAGCCTGTCGCCACCGGGAGCGCGACCGATCCCAAGGTCTATACGCCCGGGAAACAATCCTTCCAGCAGCCGGAAGTTTTCCGCGACCTTAAGTGTACTATGGTTGGGAAGCATGATGCCGCCGGATCCAAAGCGCAGATTTTTTGTTTCTCCAGCCAGTCTGGCGATCATGACTTCCGGTGCGGCCCCGGCGAGGGTCGGGATATTATGATGCTCCGACAACCAATAGCGGGTGTACCCCCAATGGTCGACCGCCCTGGCCAGATGTAAGCTTTCCCGCAGTGCGGCTTTTGCATTGCTGTCTCTTCTGATAGGTGTCTGGTCCAGAACACTGAGTTGTATTTTCATGATATACGATGATGCTGTTTCAACACACAAGCGCCTGCGGAAGTTCGCGTTGACCGTGTTCCAGCTGTACGAAAGCAGACAACCGTAGGAAAGTGCAACAGTATCAGGCTCAGGTGTGGAACTTTATCAGCAAGGCGGGCGGTCAAATGCCAATTGAAACCAAGACAACGCTGCGGTATCAGGGTGGCAACTTAATTGTAAGATTTAAAGATAAAAGCTCCGTTATCTTAACAGATAAACAGTAAAGGTTATGAAAAAGAAATCGAAGTCGTTATATAGTACATTGGAGGATATCGGAGTCTGGCTGAGCGAACTGCGCACAGCGAAAGGCTATGATACCATTAAGGAATTTGCCATTGACCACGATCTTCCGTTGATCCATTACTGGCGTATCGAAAAAGGCAAGGCAAATCTCACCATCAAGACGCTGTTGGGTCTTCTTTCTATCCACAAGGTGTCACTTGAAGATTTTTTCTGCGCAATCAAAAGCAATGCGCCAAGGAAACTGAGCGTCAGGAAAAAATAGTCGCGGAGCGTTGTATTGAGGGAGAGCGGAAGCCCGGGTGTTCAGGCAACATTGTGATCTTCCGGCAATGGCTTGACCAGGTAATGAAAGTGTGGCTGATAGGCCTGAAATGTCCGGTCAATCTCAAACTGTATGACATTGGACAGGTCGGGAATGTGAAATAATTTTTTAGAGCCCTCTTCATTCAAAACAGCGCCTCTCTCCGTGACGGTGAGAATGCGCATAAAGTGCGTGCCCCAATGTTCGCCCAGCATTCTGAATCGAACACAGATGTCTGGTCTCTTATCGCGGATCTCGAATAACAGTTTGCGGAGCTCAAGAACAGGAATATGTATCGCGGTTTCTCCAGGCATACTGTTGTAAAGCTTGGAAAATAAGGTATGGAATAAAAGCCGGTCACCGTTTTTTTAGGATTACACCAATTA
>DASPJC010000319.1:0-31399 GCA_035628815.1 Ohtaekwangia sp.
AATCCGCATATTGGGGAAATGAAGAAAGTAATTGCCCCACTCATGGGCATCACCGAAGATGATATCAGTATCAAGGCGACAACGAACGAAAAGCTCGGATACGTTGGCCGCGAAGAGGGTGTGAACGCCTACGCCGTTGCCCTCATTATCCGGGACTGATATGACTGTCGAGATTATTACCACCGCTGACGGATCACATTCCCTCCGCCATACGGAGCTCCAGGAAACGTATCACTCCATCCATGGTGCCTTGCAGGAATCGAACCATGTGTTTATCCGGAACGGGCTGGATTTTTATCTGCAGTCCACAGCGGAAAAGGCATCAATTTTTGAAGTCGGATTCGGAACCGGGTTAAATGCATGGCTTACGCTCCGCCAGGCGCGCCTGAGGAATTTACGAATTCAATACACTGCCGTTGAAGCATATGTTTTACCAGAACAGATATGGTCTGGATTAAATTACGCGGAGGATGAAGAGACGCGTAAGGATTTCGAGGCACTTCACCGCGCTGCGTTGAACGAACCGGTCAAGATCTGCAACGAGTTTAAGCTGACAAAACTGCACCAGCGCCTGGAGGATATCGATGCCATGGCCGCGGCATATGATGTGGTGTACTTCGATGCTTTCGCCCCCAACAAGCAGCCCGAAATGTGGACCTTGTCAGTGTTAAGTAAAATTGAAGGCCTGATGCGACCGGGAGCGTTATTCGTTACCTATTGTGCGAAAGGCCAATTGAAACGGGACTTGAAGTCACTCGGCCTCATCGTGGAGACACTGGAAGGACCTCCCGGGAAAAAGGAAATGGTAAGGGCACAAAAGCCATTATAGCCTGACGCAACAAAATGCCTGTGGCTTGAACTTTCATTTATTAGCAGGCAGGTGTTTTGAAAATTCTTCAATCGTTTTCGATCTTTTTGCCAATTTGCAAAAATGACCAGAGCGCAATCGTGTACGTTTTTGATATTTTGAATGATTTTGAAGCCTTTCTAAAAAGATTCAAAAAATTCTGCCGGGAAGCACTATTCCCAAAATTTCCTTCTGTCGTTTTGGTAACTTTATAGAATCCGTTTCGCCCAAAACGGCTTTTAACACACCCTTTACAACCAGTTAACAAGAAAGAATGAAGAAAGAGACTACCAGCCGTGGCTTGTACACCCCTGAACTGGAACATGATGCCTGTGGTATCGGCTTCGTCGCCAATATCAATGGCACGAAAACGAATCAGACCTTGCGCGATGCACTATCCATGCTGGAAAACATGGAACATCGCGGCGGAAAAGGCAGCAGCCCTAAAACCGGGGATGGTGCCGGTGTTTTAATTCAACTTCCCCACGACTTCTTTGCGGAAGAAGCAACGCGTCTGGGTTTTGAGCTTCCCGCGCCCGGAAAATATGGCGTCGCGATGGTGTTTTTTCCCCGCGATAAAAAAGTAATGAACGCGTGCCGCGAAGTGCTGCGCAAAAATATCAAAGAACTGGGACTCGAAGTGGTGGGATTCCGCGTCGTGCCGGTCGACCACAGCGTGCCCGGTCCTGGCGCCGCCGAGGTAGAACCTGTGATCGAGCAGGTTTTCATAACGCCGGTAGACCCCACGCTGACAGGGGATGCCTTCGAACGGAAACTGTTCATCCTCAGGAATTATACCTCGCATACAATATCCACTTCCGTAAAAGGAACGAACAAGGACTTCTATATCACCAGTCTTTCTTCCCGTACCATTGTATACAAGGGACAGTTGCGTACGGAACAGCTCCGCACCTACTTCTTTGACCTTCAGGATGCCCGGTTGAAAACCGCATTGGCCCTGGTTCACTCCAGGTTTTCTACCAATACTTTCCCGAACTGGAAACTTGCACAGCCCTTCCGTTACATAGCACACAACGGTGAGATCAACACGATCCGCGGCAACGTCAATAAAATGAAATCGAAGGAAGCGCTCTTCAAGTCGACGCTGTTCAGCGACGAGGAGTTGAAGAAGCTGCTGCCGATTACCAGTCCCGATGGATCTGACTCCGCGAACCTCGATGCCCTGGTTGAAATGCTCGTGCTCTCGGGCCGTAGCATTCCCCACGTCATGATGATGCTGGTGCCGGAAGCATGGCAGGACAACAAGCTGATGGATCCACACCGCAAGGCGTTTTACAAATACCATGCATCGATGATGGAGCCGTGGGACGGTCCCGCCGCACTGGTCTTCACGGATGGATCACGTATAGGCGCTACGTTAGACAGGAACGGACTTCGTCCCCTGCGCTATTGCATCACCCGTTCGGGCCGCGTTGTCGCCGCTTCGGAAGCCGGTGCGTTACCCGTGGACCCCAAAGATGTGCTGGAAAAGGGCCGCATTACGCCCGGGAAGATGTTGATGATCGACCTTGAGCTTGGAAAAGTACTCGACGACGAAAAAGTAAAACGCTCCGTTTACGAAGGCAAATCATATTACAACTGGATCATTCAGAATCGCCTGAAACTTCGCCTCGAGCCCGAGGTCGAATGGATTGAAAGCACCTTTGACGAGAAAACGCTGGTGCAACGCCAGAACGCCTACGGGTATACTTCCGAGGATATCAAGATGCTGTTGCTGCCCATGGCGGAAAAAGGATATGAAGCGATTGGCTCGATGGGTGATGACGCACCCCTGGCTGTCCTCTCCAAGGAAAGCCGTCATCTTTCCAACTACTTCAAACAGCATTTTGCACAGGTCAGCAACCCGCCCATCGATCCGATTCGCGAACGCCTGGTAATGTCGTTGTTTACCCGCGTCGGCTGCAGCCTGAATGTGCTGGACGAAACACCGGAACACACCCGGCAGATCCATATCTCTCAGCCCGTATTGCTCAACCAGGACCTCGAGAAACTGAAACATATCCAGGACCAGGGATTCGAATACGCCGTGATCCAATGTGTGTTCAAGGCAGATGGCGCGCCAGGCAGACTGGAAGAAAATATCAACCGCATCTGCTGTGAAGCAGAAAAAGCTGTCCGTGCCGGAAAGAAAATTCTGATCCTTTCCGACCGCAGGATCAGCGACGAATATGCACCCATCCCGTCATTGTTGTCGGTGGGCGCAGTGCATCAGTACCTTGTAGAAAAAAGGATCCGGACACAGGCAGGACTGGTCGTGGAGGCCGGCGACGCGTGGGAAGTACATCACTTTGCCACCATCATCGGATATGGCGCCAGTGCGGTCAACCCGTACCTCGCGCTGGAAAGCATCCATTTCATGAACAAGCATGGCATGTTCTACAAGCCACTGGCAGATGAGGAAGCGTATGTAAACTACCAGAAGGCGATTGGCAACGGCTTGCTGAAAGTAATGTCTAAAATGGGTATCAGTACCTTGCAGTCATACCAGTCCGCCCAGATCTTCGAAGCGCTGGGTTTAGGCAGCGACGTGATGGAAAAATGTTTCAGAGGCACCATCAGCCGGATCGAAGGCCTGTCGTTCGATGACCTGGCCACGGAAGTCCTGGTGCGCCATCGGTTGGCGTTCATCAACGACAATAAAGACCTCCAGGTGGGGGGTGTTTATCAGTGGAAACGCCGCGGCGAAAAGCACATGTTCAGTCCCGAGGTAATCCACCTGCTGCAGCATTGCACCAAGACCAATAATTACGAGGTATATAAAAAATACTGCCAGAAAATCAACGACCAAACCCGCGATCAGCTCACGATCAGAGGTTTATTCGAGTTCAAAAAGCGTAATTCCGTCCCAATCAGCGAGGTAGAGCCCGTTGAAGAGATCTTCAGGCGTTTTGCCACCGGGGCGATGTCGTTCGGCTCTATCTCACATGAAGCCCACTCCACACTGGCCATTGCCATGAACCGCATCGGCGGAAAAAGCAACAGCGGTGAAGGCGGCGAGGATGAGATCCGTTTTGAGAAAAAAGACAACGGCGATTGGGAACGCTCTGCCATCAAGCAGGTTGCCTCCGGTCGTTTCGGTGTCACCAGCTACTACCTGGCGAATGCTGATGAACTTCAGATCAAAATGGCCCAGGGCGCAAAGCCCGGAGAAGGCGGTCAGCTTCCCGGCCATAAAGTAGATGACTGGATTGGCAAGGTTCGTCACTCTACACCCGGTGTGGGATTGATATCACCCCCGCCACATCACGACATCTACTCGATTGAAGACCTGGCCCAGTTGATCTTCGACCTTAAAAATGCCAACCGCCAGGCCAGAATAAATGTCAAGCTCGTTTCTCAGGCCGGTGTAGGAACCGTTGCTGCCGGCGTTGCGAAAGCGAAGGCGGATGCCATCCTGGTATCGGGCGCTGACGGCGGTACAGGCGCTTCGCCGATCAGTTCGGTACGCCATGCCGGCCTGCCCTGGGAACTGGGTGTCGCCGAGGCGCACCAGACCCTGGTGAAGAATAATCTCCGCAGCAGGGTAGTGCTGCAGACCGATGGACAGATCCGCACCGGTAAAGATCTGGCCGTGGCAACGATGCTCGGCGCAGAGGAATGGGGTGTTGCAACGGCTGCGCTGGTGGTCGAAGGATGTATTATGATGCGCAAATGTCATCTGAACACCTGCCCCGTGGGGATTGCCACACAGGATGAAACATTAAGAAAATTATTCACCGGCGATCCTGACCACGTGGTTAACTTCTTCACGTTCCTGGCACAGGATCTTCGCGAAGTGATGGCGGAGCTTGGTTTCAGGACGGTCAGCGAGATGGTCGGCCGCAGCGACATGCTCCGTGTACGACAGGATATCGACCATTGGAAAGTGAAGAAACTTGACCTGTCGCCCATCCTTCACCGTGAAGCGGGACGCGAAGGCGTCGGTATGTACAAGCAGATCGACCAGGATTTTGAGCTTGAAAAGGTCCTTGACTGGAAGCTTGTGGAAGCGGCGAGACCTGCCCTCGACGATGGCGAAGCCGTTCATGAAAAATTCATCATCCGGAATACCGACAGGTCGACCGGGACACTTTTGTCAAACGAAATTTCAAAGAAGTACAAGGGCGCGGGACTGCCGGAAGATACCATCCGTTTTCATTTTAAAGGATCGGCAGGGCAAAGCTATGCGGCGTTCGTTGCGCCAGGCGTAACTTTCGAACTGGAAGGTGAAGCGAATGACTACTTTGGAAAAGGACTTTCTGGTGGGAAACTGATCATTTACCCCGACAAGGAAGCTACTTTCAAGCCGGAAGACAATATCATCATCGGCAACGTGGCGTTTTATGGCGCTACTTCCGGTGAAGCCTACATCCGCGGACAGGCCGGCGAACGGTTCTGCGTCCGTAACTCCGGTGTCAACGCCGTAGTGGAAGGTGTCGGCGATCACGCCTGTGAGTATATGACCGGCGGCCGCGTTATCGTGCTGGGTAAAACCGGTAAAAACTTTGCGGCCGGGATGAGCGGCGGAATTGCCTATGTCTTCGATCCTGAACACGCACTCGAAAGATTGTGCAACCGCGAGATGGTCGAACTGGAAACCATGGAGGAGGAAGATAAGACGGAAGTGAAGGCGATGATCCAGCGACATTTCAAATACACCGGTAGCGATCCTGCGGAATGGGTGCTTGAAAATTGGGACGCTGCTGTCGAGCTGTTCGTAAAAGTAATGCCGAGAGATTACAAGGCGGTACTGCAAAAACAGAAGGCTGGCAAAAATGGTGTCGCAAAATCGTCAGTTGCCAGGACACAAAAAATTGAGATCAGGTAGCCTGACACTAAAGAAAATTGACTACAACCACCGGAATAACTGGAATAGAAAATGGGACAGATTGATGGATTTATGAAGTTCGACCGCGAGATGCCCAAGTCGCGCGATCCGAAAGAAAGATTGAAGGATTACAAGGAAGTTTATACACCGCTCGATAAGGAAAAAGTAAAGCAACAGGCTGCCCGTTGCATGGATTGCGGCGTACCCTTCTGCCACCATGGCTGCCCTTTAGGTAACATCATCCCGGAATTTAATGAGGCGGTGTACAATGGCAAGTGGGAAGATGCCATCAAAATACTGAGCTCGACCAATAACTTCCCGGAGTTCACCGGCAGGATATGCCCGGCCCCCTGTGAGGCAAGTTGTGTGCTCAGCATTAACAACAAGCCCGTAACAATCGAATACATCGAGAAGACCATCGCCGAGCAGGCGTACGAGAAAGGATACATTAAACCGAATCCTCCGAAAAACAGAACCGGTAAACGTGTCGCTGTTGTCGGCTCAGGGCCGGCGGGACTGGCCGCTGCGGCACAGCTCAACAAGGCAGGGCACTGGGTAACGGTCTTTGAACGCAGTGACCGGATCGGTGGACTGCTTCGCTATGGCATTCCTGATTTCAAACTTGAAAAGCAGGTGCTTGACAGAAGGCTGCGGTTAATGGAGCAGGAAGGAATTATTTTCAGGACGAACGCTAACGTCGGCGTAAACATCAGCGCCAATCATCTCAAGGACGAGTTCGACGCAGTGGTAGTATGTGGTGGTGCCTCGGCGCCACGCGATCTTCCGATACCGGGAAGACAATTCAAAGGGGTTCAATTCGCCATGGAATTTCTGACCCAGCAAAATAAGCGCGGTGCCGGCGACAGGATATTTGCCGATGAAATTCTCGCGACCGGAAAAAATGTGCTGGTGATCGGCGGCGGCGACACAGGGTCTGACTGCGTGGGTACCTCGAACCGTCATGGTGCCGTGGGCGTAACCCAGATTGAACTGCTGGCCAAACCTCCGGTTACCCGCAATGACGCTGTCAACCCGTGGCCGTTATGGCCGATGGTGCTGATGACCTCCTCTTCGCACGAAGAAGGTGTTAATCGTCAGTGGGCCATTCTTACGAAGGAGTTTACCGGTGATAATATGGGCCGGCTGACAGGACTCAAGGTTGTGGACATCAAGTGGGGCGTCAACGCGCAAGGCAAGATGGGCTTTGAAGAAATCCCCGGCACAGAACGCGTGCTGCCCTGTGAACTGGCATTGCTGGCCATCGGGTTTACCGGGGCTGAAAAAACCGGCGTCGTGGAAGAGCTGAAACTCGATCTCGATGAGCGCGGAAATATCCGCACAGAAAATTACCTCACAAGCCAGCCGGGAATTTTTGCGGCTGGTGATATCCGCCGCGGCCAGTCACTCGTTGTATGGGCGATTTCCGAAGGAAGGGAAGCTGCAAGGGCTGTCGATACATGGCTCATGGGTGAATCCAACCTCGAATCCAAAGACGAATCGTTTGTATTCCTCGGTGCGGAATTGTAGTGTCAGAAATGTTTTTTAGTCCGCGATAGTTTGCGGACGTCATCGAATACCTGCTAAAAAGTGGTCCGCAAAACCTTGCGGACCACAGATCAGGATATCATATCAAACCCGGTATAAGGCACCAGCACCTTTGGAATTTTTATTCCCTTTTCAACCTGGTTGTTTTCAAGGATCGCTGCAACAATGCGGGGCAGGGCCAACGCGCTGCCGTTTAAGGTATGCAGTAGTTGTGTTTTCCCGGCTTTACTCTTGTAGCGCAGCTTGAGACGGTTGGTCTGGAAAGTTTCAAAATTGCTGACGGAGCTTACTTCAAGCCAGCGTTGCTGTGCGGCTGAGAATACCTCCATATCGTACGTCATCGCCGAGGCAAAACCCATATCGCCGCCGCACAGCAGAAGCTTGCGGTAAGGCAGCTCCAGTTTTTCAAGAAGCCGCTGCACATGGAGACACATTTCTTCCAGCTGCTGATAGGATTCTTCCGGCGTGCTGATCTGTACGATCTCCACTTTATCAAACTGGTGTAACCGGTTAAGACCGCGAACGTGTGCTCCCCAGCTGCCAGCTTCACGCCGGAAGCAAGGAGTGTACCCGGCATTTTTTACAGGAAGCTGATCTTCTGTAAGCAACTGATCACGGTAGAGGTTTGTGATGGGCACCTCTGCGGTCGGGATCAAATAGAGTTTATCTTCCGTTACAAAATACATCTGGCCTTCCTTGTCGGGTAGCTGGCCGGTTCCGAACCCGGAAGCTTCGTTCACCACAATCGGCGGCTGGATTTCGTGATAGCCCTGCTTCACGGCTTCGTCCAGGAAAAAATTAATGAGTGCGCGCTGAAGCCGTGCGCCCTTGCCTTTATACACCGGGAAGCCCGCACCGGCAATTTTATTTCCGAGATCAAAATCGATGATGTCGTATTGACGGATCAGATCCCAGTGAGGCGCTGCATTTGAAGGAAGTGTGGGAATAGTCCCGTGCTGGTGAACCGTTTTGTTATCCTCACTGCTTTTTCCGGCGGGCACTTGTCCGGCCGGTATATTGGGAAGCTTGCAGAGCAGCTCGAGTTGTTTCTGTTCAAATCCATTGAGCTCGCTCTCCAGACTTTTGATACGCTCTTTATCAGCCGTAACGCTTGCACGCAATGTGGTGGCCTCATCACCCTTGCCCGATTTCATCAGGTCGCCGATTTTTTTTGCATCGGCATTCGATTTGGCCTTGAGTTCATCCAGGATTTTCTGGGTGTCCCTGCGCCGTTGGTCGTTGTCAATTACCTGGCGAACGACCTCTTCTCCACCTTTAAAGTTACGTTTGACTAAACCTTCCAGTACCTTTTCGGGTTGTTCACGTATGAGGGCTATTTGTAGCATCGATTGTAGAATTAAAGGCCCAAAATTAGTTTTTTCAGCGCTGCCAGCGTGTCGGTTGGGTCAATAAAATATTTTTATCCGTTTGATAATATTCATTTTTAGCCTATACTTGCATGTCATTTGGCTCATTCAAGCCCTCTGAATATAATCCGGAAATATTTTATCGACCTTTGTTTTCAAGTTATCAGTCCTCACGATTTAACAGTTCAGTCCAAACTGGTCCCACAGTCAATTTTCAAAACATATCATTTTTAATAACACTATTCATTTTTAATTCCCATGTATACTATTGATGACCTGAATGTCAGGCTCCTTTCTGAGTTAAAAGATATCGCGGAGGGAATGGGTGTAAAGAACGCCAAGAAATTATCCAAGCAGGATCTTATCTACAAAATTCTCGATCAGCAGGCTTCTGCTCCCGAAGCCGTCCCCGCCAAAAAATCTGTTGCAGCCGCGACTACCGAAGCAGAATCTGAACGCAAGATGCGTCCCCGCCGCCGGGAAAATGTTGCACCTGCACCGCCCAAACAAGAAGCCGAACCATCAGATGCTTCTTCCGACGAACTTCTCGACTCGATCAATATCGACTTTGATAATTCAATGCCTTCGTTCGATGACGCTGAATCCAATGAAAATGAGTCGTCAGCGACTGCGGAGGGTTTGCCACGTAACGAACGCCATGAAAAGCAGGAGCAACGTGAAGAGCGCTCCCAACCGGTAAGACTGGCCATCCGCGAATTCGACGGCGCCATCAGCAATGAAGGTGTACTTGAAATCATGCAGGACGGCTACGGCTTCCTTCGCTCGTCTGATTACAATTACCTCGCCAGCCCGGATGATATTTATGTATCACCATCCCAGATAAAATTGTTCGGCTTAAAGACCGGCGATACAGTGAAAGGTTTGATCCGGCCACCCAAAGAGGGTGAAAAGTATTTCGCTTTGCTGAAGGTGGAATCGGTTAACGGCAAGACTACGGATGAGATCCGCGATCGCGTCGCCTTCGAATATCTTACGCCACTTTTCCCCGAGGAAAAATTAAGACTAAGTACTACCCACGATAATTTGTCGACCCGTATCCTCGACCTGTTCTCACCTATCGGTAAAGGACAACGCGGTATGATCGTCGCCCAGCCTAAAACCGGTAAAACGGTTTTATTGAAAAATATTGCCAACGCCATTGCCGAAAATCACCCCGAAGTATACCTTATCGTTTTGCTGATCGATGAACGTCCTGAAGAAGTCACCGATATGGCACGCAGTGTACGCGCCGAAGTGATTGCTTCTACTTTCGACGAACAGGCTGAACGCCATGTGAAAGTTGCCAGCATTGTACTGGAGAAAGCAAAGCGCATGGTTGAGTGCGGTCACGATGTGGTGATCCTGCTGGATTCCATCACCCGCCTGGCGCGCGCATACAACACGGTTGTTCCTTCTTCCGGAAAAATCCTTTCCGGCGGTGTGGATGCGAATGCACTGCATAAGCCAAAACGCTTTTTCGGTGCGGCCCGTAAAATTGAAAATGGCGGCTCACTGACAATCATCGCCACGGCGTTGATCGACACGGGCTCGAAAATGGACGAGGTTATCTTTGAGGAATTCAAAGGCACCGGCAATATGGAGCTGCAACTTGACCGCAAGCTTGCAAACAGAAGAGTTTATCCGGCGATCGATGTCCCTGCGTCAGGTACCCGTCGTGAAGACCTGTTACTGAAAGAAGAAGAACTGCAACGCGTCTGGATCCTCCGCAAATTCATGGCTGATATGAACTCCGTTGAAGCGATGGAATTCTTACAGAACAGAATGAAAGGAACGCGCAACAACGAGGAATTCCTGTTGTCGATGAATGGATAGCAGAAGCGATAAGTTTATTTCAAATAGAAAGGGCGTTTATTCGCCCTTTTGTTTTTTCTCATGGAAGGCACCCTTGAATGTGGGATCTTCACGTCTGCGCTGATCATCCATCTCCCGGTCCATGGCTTGCTTCTCGTCGAAGGAAGTTTTCTCAATCACAACTTCTTTTGGTATTTCCCGCACAGGTATTTTCTCCCGGATCAGCGTTTCGATCTTCCCGATGTGATACAGTTCGGCCTTGTTGACAAATGTAATCGCCTTGCCGTCCTGGAAGGCTCTTCCGGTGCGACCGATGCGGTGAACATAGTCTTCATAAAGAATAGGCACATCGAAGTTAATCACGTGCGATACCTTCACCACATCGATACCGCGTGCCGTCACATCCGTTGTTACCAATACCCGTAGCTTTCCTTCCTTGAAGTCGTTAACGGCGTTGATGCGCGTGTTCTGCCCTTTGTTGGAATGGATCACCCTGACCGGTCCAAGATTTTTGCGTTCAATGAAACTGAACACATTGTTGGCGTTGGCCTTGGTACGCGTAAAGATCATGACGCGGTTGAACTGCTCGCGGTCCTGCAGGAGGTATTCCAGGAAATTAATTTTCGTTTTAATATTCGGGACATAATAAAGTTCCTGCTCAACCTGTGTGGCGGCCGTCGCCTGGGGTGATGCTTCAACCTTTAACGGGAAGGTGAGGAACTCCGCAGACAATCGCTCTACCTTGCTGCTGAACGTGGCGGAGAACAACAGATTCTGCCGTTTTACCGGAATTACTTCCAGGATCTTCCTCAGCTGATGCATAAAACCCATGTCCATCATGCGATCGGCTTCGTCGAGTACCAGTGTCTTAATAAAGGAGGTCGCAATCTCGCCTTTGAGGTAAAGCTCCATAAACCGGCCGGGCGTACTGATGATAATGTCGACGCCTTCGCGTATGTTTTGTATCTGTGTTTTAGGACCTACGCCGCCATACACGGCCAGAATCCGCAGGTCGGTATACTTGGCAAGGCGCGCGGCATGATCCGCGATCTGGATCGTCAGTTCTTTTGTGGGTGCGAGAATGACCGCCCGCGGATCGATTCCCTGCGCATACTTCACCTTCATGAGAAGGGGTAGTAAGTAAGCGGCGGTTTTACCCGTCCCCGTTTGTGCAATACCGATAACTTCCTGACCGCTAAGGATGGGCGGGATGCATTTCTGTTGAATGGGCGTAGGTTGCGTAAAGCCAAGGTCGTTCACGGCGTCCAGCAACTGACGGTTCAGATTAAAATCCTTAAAAGATGTGATGGCCGACACGATTTGCTTCTAATTTTGCAGGAATGAATACTACGCTTATTCTGAACGCAAATATAGTCAACCAAGGGCAGGTCTTTCAGGGCGATGTGCTAATCCGGGGACAATACATCGACCGTGTGGGAAAAGATCTCTCTGCTGTGCCGGCAGACCGCGTGATGGATGTGAAGGGGAAATATCTTTTACCCGGTGTTATCGACGACCAGGTGCATTTTCGTGAGCCGGGATTGACGCATAAGGCAACCATTTATACCGAAGCGCGTGCTGGTGTTGCCGGGGGGGTAACGAGTTTTATGGAGATGCCCAATACAAATCCGCCAACCTTTACCCAGGCATTACTGGAAGACAAGTACCAGATTGCATCCTGCACTTCACTGGCCAATTATTCCTTCTTCATTGGTGCATCCAATGATAACCTGGATGAAGTGATGAAAACGGACATCGGGCGCGTTTGTGGTTTGAAGATATTCATGGGCTCCTCGACCGGAAATTTATTGGTGGATGATCCTGCCATTCTCGAGGGGTTTTTCTCCCGGTTTCCTGCCGTCATTGCCGCGCATTGTGAAGATGAGCCAACGATCCGGAAGAATATGGCGCTCTTCCGCGAGAAGTATGGCGAGGATGTCCCTGTTGAATGTCATCCGCTGATCCGCAGTGACGAAGCCTGTTACCTGTCTTCTTCATTCGCGATCGGCCTGGCGAAAAAACATCACGCGCGCTTTCATGTGTTGCACATCTCAACGGGACGTGAAACTCATTTGTTTGACAGTGACATCCCGTTGGAAAAAAAGATGATCACATCCGAAGCCTGTGTCCACCATTTGTGGTTCAATGACACCGACTACCAAAGGCTCGGTAATTTCATCAAGTGGAACCCGGCGATCAAGACTGCCGCCGACCAGGATCAGGTTTTTAAAGCGCTGCTCGACGACAGGATCGATGTGATCGCAACGGATCATGCGCCCCACACGCTGGACGAAAAGAAAAATACCTATTTCAAGGCGCCATCAGGTGGACCGCTGATCCAGCACAGCCTGGTCGCGTTGCTGGAGTTTTATCACCAGGGAAAGATCGGACTGGAAAAGATCGTGCAGAAGATGTGTCATAACCCCGCCATCCTGTTTAACATTTCGAAGCGGGGATACATCCGGGAAGGTTATTTCGCAGATCTGGCCGTGGTGGACCTTGACCGTGCCTGGACCGTTGATAACAACAACATCCTCTCCAAATGCGGCTGGTCTCCTTTTTCCGGTGTCACTTTCCGGTCAGCCGTTACGCATACCTTTGTTTCGGGGCATTTGGCGTATGCAGACGGAAAATTCGATGAAACAAAGCAGGGTGAGCGGCTGCTGTTTGACCGGAAATAAAGCATTCCCTTTTGCAAATTAGGCGCAGGTATATAAATTTGCAGTCCCTCAAGAAACCAGGCACAGCTTTTACAGCTTGCTAAGAAATACGGTGGATGTAGCTCAGTTGGTTAGAGCACCAGATTGTGATTCTGGGGGTCGCGGGTTCGAGCCCCGTCTTTCACCCATAGCCTTCCGAATGGAAGGCTATTTTTTTGCCTCACCCGCTCATAATGCCGCGGTCTTCGTTCAAGGAAACCGGCTGGCTTTTCTTTTTATAAAAGCGTAAATACGATGACAATTCACGCACATGGACCAGCGCATTATCAATCTATTCGATGAGTACACCCACAAGCCACTGCGGCGGGATGAATTCATCAGACGGCTCAGTAAACTCACCGGCAGCACGGCCGCGGCGCTTTCCATACTTCCGCTGCTGGAAGTAAATTATGCGAACGCGCAAACGGTTCTGCCGCAAGATGATCGTCTCCGCGCTGAACGAATCACCTATCCGGTCGATGGTGGTGAAATGAAAGCTTATGTGGCCCGACCGGTTAGCGAGGACACATACGGCGCCGTGATGGTCATTCATGAGAACCGCGGACTCAACCCGCACATCGAAGACGTTACCAGGCGTGCAGCGCTGGAAGGATTTGTGGCCATCGCACCGGATGGACTTTCCTTATTGGGCGGAACGCCGGAAGATGGCGACAAAGCGCGCGAAATGTTTCAGCAACTCGACCCACAGCAGTCAATACAGAATTTTGCCAGGGGTTTTGACTATCTCGGGAAAAGAAAAGACACCAATGGAAAATTCGGATGTGTTGGTTTCTGCTGGGGCGGCGCGATGGTCAACAACCTCGCCATCCACGTACCGGGATTACGTGCTGCATCATCGTTTTACGGACGCCAACCGGAGAATAGTGAGGTGTCAAAGATCAAGGCGTCGCTGCAACTGCACTATGCAGAACACGACGAGCGCGTAAATGCGGGTATTGAATCTTATGTTGAAGCGCTGAAAAAAGCAGGCGTTGATTATGAGCTGTTCATGTATGAAGGTGCACAACATGCTTTTCATAACGACACTGCGCCGACGCGTTATCATGAAGCTTCCGCTGCACGCGCGTGGAAAAGAACGACCGATATGTTTAAAGAAAAACTTCGGTGACAATCAATATTGTTATCGACTTTTTTTTCGTTTAAGTTGAAGTATGATTGGGTGGGCGGAATACAGGAAGCTTCCTTTACAGGAAAAAATAAATCTTCTTTATCAGGAAGGTACATTCGTAATGGCAATACGATATTACGGTTATAAAGTTAATCTATACTTGCTGGGAAATTTTTATCTTGAAGTGTTCGTCAATCACAAGAATACGCTTATCGAGAAAATCACATTGCTCGATACGAATCATTCGCGGATGAAATTCTATTCCGATCAGATCAAACTCCCGGTCGACGTTTATCCTTAGCGGTACAACCCCTCATGACCAGGCGCGCACGGCGAACCCCAGGAGCAAACCGCCGAGGATGATCAGGGGCGAAGGAAGGCGTGTAAAGGTGAGCAGCAAAAATGTAATAACGGTTACGGCGAAATTCATCACCGTATTTTCCAGTGGCTGAAAAAGAATTACGGCCGATGCTGCAACGAGCCCCGCACTTGCTGCCGTAATGCCCTCCAGGGAGGCGCGAACCGCGCGGTATTTTTTAAGACTGTCCCAGAACCGGATCACAAAAAATATCAGGAATGTTCCGGGTAAAAAAATTCCAAGTGCCGACATAAAGGCACCCAAGATTACACCCCCGAGACCATCATCGCGTGATGACAGCGCGCCAATGTATGCGCTGAAAGAGAAGACGGGTCCGGGCATCGCCTGCGCAACTGCATAACCCGAAAGAAATTCCTCATGCGATAGCGGATGGTGATAAGGTTTGGGAGCATATTGTCTTTTGATTTTGCTTTTTAATTCCGAGACGCGGCTTTCGCCGTTGTCCTGAACCTCTGCTTCAACAAATTCCGTGTAAAGCAGCGGGGCCAGAATCTGGCCGCCACCAAAGACGAGGCTCCCGTTCCGATAAAAATTTTCAAAGAGTTTGACGGGCAGCGCTTTTGTGACACCACCGAGAATGGCGGCGAAAATAAGAACGCACGCCCATAGCGTAAAATTCGCCCATGGTATAACCAGTTTTGTTTTTTCCTCCTTCGGTTGTGCCTTGTATTTTAATGCGGTCAGCAAGCCGGACCCAAGAAGAATGGCGGGAAAAATGAACGGCGTTTGAATGAGGTACGAAGTAATGGCCGCGAGTATCATCAGCGCGATACCCGTTTTCGTGTGAATGGTTTTGAGGCTGATGACATACGCACCGAAGCTGACAAAACCAACGGCCATCGGTTCAATGAAATTGGTAAAGTCCATTGACCAGTTTTTTTGCTGGATGCCCGACATCACGACCGCGGCAATCGTCATGAGCGAAACCGCCGGCAAGATCCACACCAGCAATGTAAGGTATGCCAGATTTGGCCCGCCGATCTTGTAACCGATCGCGGTGAGCGTCTGTGTTGACGTCGGGCCTGGTAAAATCTGGCACAACGAATTCAATTCCATGAGATCTTCGGCTGAAAGATACTGGCGTTTGTCGACCAGTATTTTTTGAAAATGCGCGAGGTGTGCCTGAGGTCCACCAAAAGTTGTGAAGGCCAGCACCATTACATCGCGCAGGAATGCAGGGTATGGAGCCTGCCGGATCACGCGGCAGAATAATTATGTTTCGCGACCGTGTTGGACATAGAACGATTATTTTTTTAAACCAATCTCCATCAATCGCTGATCAAGGAATTCACCAGCCGTTATGTCTTCCCATTGTCGTGGATACGCGGCGCTTACGCACTCGGGCAAAGCGGCAAGACTCATCTCCGAACGCGGGTGCAGAAAGAAAGGTATGGAGTATCGCGGCGTGTTCATAAGCTCCCGCGGCGGATTGACAACGCGATGTATTGTGGACTTTAGCTTTTGGTTGGTGAGACGCTCGAGCATGTCACCAACATTCACAACAAGCTGATCGGGTAGCGCCGTTATGGCAATCCATTTGCCATCGTGCCGCAGCACCTGAAGGCCGTCGGCACTTGCGCCCATCAGCAGGGTGATCAGGTTGATATCGCCATGCTCCGCGGCGCGCACGGCATCAGACGGTACAGCATCAGGATCGTCAATAGGATAGTAATGTATTGTCCTTAAGATGCTGTTCCCGTTTTTTATCTTGTCATCGAAATAGGTTTCAGAAAGATCGAGGTATAGCGCGATGGCTCGGAGCATGTGCAGGCCTGTCTTTTCAAGCGCCTGGTAAACCTCGATGCCAATGGTTTTTAATTCCGGAACTTCGTCGGGCCAGACATTGGGGGGATAGCCCTCCTGTTCTAACTGCCCGGGCGGCAGTTCCTGGCCGATGTGGTAGAACTCTTTCAGGTCGCCGGTGTTTCTTCCTTTCGCATGTTCTTTACCACGGCCCGTATAACCACGCTGTCCGGCCAGTCCGGCGTGCTCGTATCTGTGCTTGATAGCGTCGGGCAGCGCAAAGAATTTTTTTATGGCTGCATAAAGTCGTTGTTGCTGCTCATCCGTGAGGAAATGATTCCGTACGGCGACGAAACCGATCGTTTGGTATGCCGCGCCCAGGTCCGCGACGAATTTTTCCCGGGCAGGTTTATCGCCGCTCACAAAATCAGCCAGGTCAAGGGAAGGGATTTCATCGTACAGGATACCGTTCATAACACTGGTCGGTTGACGTCCCGCAAGCTAAAAATTTTTGTTTAAATTTAGCGCAGACAAAAATCAGAAAGACACGGGCTGATACGGCTGCAGACGAACTGCGGCACAAGCCACGAACAAATACGTCTTTCCCAACCGTCAACTATTATGAAAACATCGCGAAGAGAATTTGTGCAAAGAGCTTTCAAAGCAACAGCCCTCACCTCACTGGGAATGCCCCTGGTATTTCGATCCAAAGCCAGTGCCGCTCCTTCCAACGCCGACCTGATGACAGCGTTTGAATTTAAACAGATTGCATTGCCGTATGCTTACAACGCGCTTGAGCCTTCCATCGATGCCACGACGATGGATATTCATTTCAACAAGCATCACACAGCGTATGTCAAAAATGTGAACGAAGCCATCGCTGCGGAAAAGATCAGCGTTTCTTCCGAAAAGGATTTCTTTGCCCACTGTTCGAAACTTTCGGCGAAAGCAAAGAACAATGGCGGCGGAGCCTGGAATCACAATTTCTTCTGGCAGGTGATGAAACCTAACGGTGGCGGTACCCCCGACGGAAAAGTAGCCGATGCAATCAATGGAGCATTCGGGTCCTTCGACAAATTCAAAGAACAGTTTGCCCAGGCTGGTGCCACCCGCTTCGGGTCTGGCTGGGCCTGGCTGGTTAAAGACGGTAACAAGTTGAAAGTCGGTTCCACACCAAATCAGGACAACCCGTTAATGGATTCAAGCGATTTCAAGGGGACACCTTTGCTCGCACTTGATGTGTGGGAGCATGCCTACTACCTTAAGTACCAGAACAAACGCGCGGACTATATTTCCAACTGGTGGAATGTGGTGAACTGGGAGGAAGTAGCCAAAAGACTCGCATGATTACAGAAAGGCCGTTCATGAAGGAGCGGCCTTTTTACTTTGAGTGCTTGCCACCGTATTGTGAGATACTGTTCCGCGGTCATGCAAAGATTGCGGAACAGGTTCTCTTCACATGCCGGGTGCATCATTCAGGCACCGCGAACGTTGTCGATGCATCTTTCAGCTGAACAGATGGACCGCGGTTATTTGGCCACAATTTTTTAAAAGTTTGCACTTCCCCTATATTGCGCCAATTTTGTGGTGATAAGAAATCTCAATCCCGAATGAAGTATAAACGTATCCTCCTCAAACTCAGCGGTGAAGCGCTGCAGGGCAGTTCAAAAAGCACCAATATCGACCCGGCTATGCTGGAACAATATTGTGCGGAGATCAGAACTTTGAAAGATAGTGGCGTTGAGATCGCTATCGTTATCGGGGGAGGAAACATCTTCAGAGGGGGTCAGGCTGAGTCGCTGGGCATAGACCGCGTTCAGGGTGATTACATGGGAATGCTCGCAACCGTTATCAACGCAATGGCTTTGCAAAGCGCCCTCGAGCGCCATGGCATGTACACACGTCTGATGGCCGGCATCAAAATGGAGCAGGTTTGTGAGCCTTTTATCAGGCGACGGGCAATCCGACATCTCGAAAAAGGACGCATCGTGATTTTTGGCGCCGGCATTGGCAACCCATACTTTACGACAGATTCCACCGCCAGCCTGCGCGCCATCGAAGTGCAGGCAAGCGTCGTGCTGAAAGGGACGCGTGTTGATGGCGTTTACACCAAAGACCCTGAAAAATTTCCCGACGCTGTTCGCTATACCACCCTGTCTTTCCAGGAAGCCTACGAGAAGAACCTGAACATCATGGATATGACGGCTTTTACGCTGTGCATGGAGAATAAGCTTCCGATCATTGTTTTCGATATGAACAAGCGCGGCAATTTGCTCAAAGTCGTCCAGGGCGAAGCCGCCGGTACATTGATCAGTTAATCGATAATTTTGTTAATTACGCCGGAGAATTAATTTTACGTTTACTTCTCAAATCCGAATTTTTATGGATGAAATTCAGCTATATCTTGAAGAAGCGCACGATTTAATGGCCAAGGCCCTGAATCACAACAGCAGTGAGCTCACCAAGATCAGAGCCGGCAAAGCCAATCCCTCGATGCTGGACGGCATCCAGGTTTCCTATTACGGCGCCATGACGCCACTCAACCAGGTGTCGTCACTCACCACACCTGACGCCAGGACAATTTTTATCAAGCCCTGGGAAAAGGGTATCATACCCGAAATTGAAAAAGCAATATTAAACGCGAACCTCGGCCTCAACCCGCAGAACGATGGCCAGCAAGTGATCATCAATATTCCCATGCTGACGGAAGAACGCCGTAAGCAGCTTGTCAAACAGGTTGGACATGAATGTGAACAAGGACGCATCAGTGTACGGAACATCCGGAAAGAAACCAATGAACAACTGAAAAAGATCAAGGGCGTATCGGAAGATGATATCAAGAACGCCGAAGAGAAAGTTCAGAAGATGACCGACGAATTCATCACCCGGATCGACCAGCTGATGAAGAAGAAAGAGCAGGAGATCATGACGGTATAAATTTCCTGAACAGGGCCTCACGGCCGTCAACTTCCCATCTGTTTTACAAACGTGACTTACAGGCGCTGAAGGACGTGCATCCGGTGCGCGTCAAGCTTGAGCAGTATAAACAATAAGACTGTAAAGCCCCACAACGAAGATCCACCATAGCTGAAGAATGGAAGCGGGATGCCGATGACCGGGAAAAGACCAATCGTCATGGCAATGTTCGTGGCAAAGTGAAAGAAAAAGATACAGGCCACAGCGTAGCCATACACCCGGGCAAACCGGTTCTTTTGTCGTTCAGCAATGAAAATGACGCGGAGCAGCAGACCAACAAACAGGCCTACGACCAGCAGACTCCCCATCCACCCGTGCTCTTCCCCGATGGTACAGAAAATGAAATCGGTGTACTGCTCGGGGACAAATTTCAGCTTGGTTTGGGTTCCTTCAAGAAAGCCCTTTCCAATGGCGCCACCACTTCCGATCGCCAGTTTCGACTGGTACACGTGATACCCTGCACCCAACTGATCCAGGTCCGGGTTGAGTAAAACACGGATGCGCTTCTGATGGTGTGGTTCCAGCAGGTTGTTAAAAATGAATTCAACGCTCACGATGGTGGCGGCAAGCATCAGCGCCCCCGCTGTAATGATAATAAGGCGTTTGATTTTTTTCCTGCGGTTAAAAAAGATCACCAGCCCCCAGATGCCCGCGATGGCGCCAAAGAGAATCCAGTTATTTTCTACCAGCAAGGTCAGTATAAAGATGATCGCAACCCCCAGGCCTACCAGCAACAGGAAAGGCGACATGCCCTCGCGGTAGAACACGAGCACGAAAACGGTGAACACCATGGCCGTGCCATAATCTTTTTGCAGCAGGATCAACAGGATCGGACCGCCGATCAAAGCAAAAAGGATCGCCTGATTCCGGAGATTATCCATACGGAATCCGATGGAGCCCATTACTTTCGCAACCACCAGCGCTGTTGCGAACTTGGCGAATTCCGAGGGTTGAACACCAAACGATCCGACGCCAAGCCATGCCCGGTTACCGCCCACTTCTTTTCCGATAAAAGGCACCAGCAACAACAGGAACATGATGAGCCCATAGATCACATAGGCAAACGTTTCATAGAACCGCATGTCGATGATGAGGATGGCAAGGATCAGCAGGAACGACAACACGATAAACATCAACTGCCGGCTTGCATTAAACGACTCCATGATCGACTGTTTTTCGTCGTAGGTAGCCGAGTAGATGTTCAGCCATCCCCAAATCACCATAATGCCGTAGATGAGTACGGTGACCCAATCAATTTTATGCGATATTATTTCTTCCCTGCGCCGCTGCATCACTAATCCAGAAATTTTCCTTTCAAAACATACGCCTCTATCTGCGGTCGCTTCGTGCCGCCATACAAATATTTTTCAATCATCAGGCTGGCGATGGATGCCGCAGCCCGCGCGCCTTGTCCGGAATATTCGACATAAACCGATACTGCGATCTTCGGATTTTCTTTCGGGGCGTATGCAATGAATACCGAGTGGTCGGGGCGTGGTTCATTCTGCACCGAGCCCGTCTTCCCGCACACAACCACGTCTTTGAGGTTCGCACGGAACTGACCTGTTCCGGATTCAACCACCGCTTCCATAGCGTCTGCGGCAATCTGAAAGTTTTCAGGTGCGATGGTGGTGTAATGTTTTTCAAGGTATTGTGGCAAGGGTAACCCGGTATTGCCGATGGATTTTACCAGGTGCGGTGTAATGTAATATCCTTTGTTAGCGATCGTCGCTGCAAAATTGGCCATCTGCAAGGGCACGACCAGGTTCTCCCCTTCCCCGATGGCAATGGAATAAATGTTCGAAAATTTCCATGGCCTTCCACCGTATGCGCGATCGTAGTACTTCGTGCTTGGAACGAGGCCGCCTTTTTCATTTGGAAGATCGATTCCCAGCGGCGCCCCGAATCCGAAACTTCGCATATGCCGGGTCCATTCCTCCAGTCCGATCCGTGTATCATCAAAAGGATTGTTTGACTTGCCCTGGTTGAGCATGCGTTGCAGTACACTGCGGAAGTACGGATTGCACGAGTGGGTGATGGCACCGCGCAGGTCTTCGTTTGAATGCGGACCATGGCAACCGATCAGCGAGCGGTCGCAACGGATCCGTGTTTCGGGCGAGATCACGCCTTCCTCAAGGGCAACCATCGCCTGCGCGATCTTAAAGATTGAGCCGGGCCGGTACTGCGCCATCAGCGGCCGGTTAAAAAGCGGCTTGTTCGTGTCGCTGCTGATCAGGACGAAATTCGAACTGTAGTCCTTGCCCGTAAGCATGGTAGGATCATATGACGGACCGGAAACCATGGCGAGGATCTCTCCCGAGGAAGGTTCGATGGCGATGATACTTCCGGCTTTTCCATTCATCAGATACTCGCCGTACTCCTGCAAGTCGAGATCAAGCGTCGTTGTCAGGTCCTGACCGGGTACCGAAAGGGTATCGTACTTGCCCCCCTGATAAGGTCCTTTGATAACGCCATCCTTGTTGCGCATGAGCAGTTTCAATCCCCGCTTGCCGCGCAGGTATTTTTCGTAGTACGCCTCAATCCCGCTTTGACCGATGTAATCCCGCTGGCGATAGAATTTGCTGGAATCGCGCGCCAGCTGATTTTTTGAAATTTCGCTCACATACCCCAAGGCATTTGCCGCGGCCGGGCTTTCGTAGGCGCGTGTCGTCCTGGCTTCGATATAGAAACCTTTGAATTCGTCGATGTTGTCCTGAACACGGGCGAAATCTTCATTGGACAGTTTGGTGATAAACGGCGTAGGCTGCAGCTCGTTCGCGCGCTTGTTCCGGATCTCCATCAGCAAATCCCTGAAATGCTGGCGAAGTTGCTCCTGGCTGATGTTGAATACCTGGCAGAACTTCGTGCTGTCAAAATGCTCTACTTCACGCAGGATGATGAGAATGTTATACTCCGGACTGTTGTTGACGATGATCTTGCCATGGCGGTCGCGGATCAGCCCTCGGAAAGGATACTGCACTTCTTCACGGATAGCATTGAACTTCGCGAGGTTTTTATAGCTCGTGTCGAGCACCTGGATAGAAAACAGCTTGATAAGGAAGATCATTCCGATCAGCACAAAAACTATCTGTATGATTTCCTTTCTTCCTTCGTTCATGGCGGAACGTAATATTGTTATTTTTTCTGTTCGAGCGTGTGCGGTGTAGGATTTGTGTGCTCAATCAACAAATTCCTGTTCCAAAAAAATTGTTACCGTCTTCGGCTCGGGAACAGGAACTGGGCAATTAAAATTACCAAAATTGTAAATAAAGTGCTGGTGATGGACTTCCAAAGGGTAAACCAGAACAGGCCGAACCCGCCGGCTTCCAGAAAGAAAAGCAGCGAATGATGTAAAAAGATCAGGGGCATGGTATACACCAGGAACCACTGAACACCACTTAATGCCATTGAAGGCACAGCGCTACTGTCGTAACCGCCCTGCGGAGTGATGGAATTCAGCCAGTAGTTGCGCACATACATCAGCATCACACAAGCAAAGGCATGCAATCCCAGGCTTTCGTAAAACATGTCGACGATAAAACCCATGGCAAAACCGATTGCCATCAGGGTCAGCGGATTTGTTTCGACGGGCAGCAGTAGCAGATACATCACATACAAAAAGCAGAAAGCCGTATTGAACAGCACCACGTTCTGCAGGATCAGCACCTGGTAAAGGAGCACGATAAAAAACGATATGATCTGTAAAATGCTGACCCGGTTCATTTCTCCATGTCTAATACGATCGTTTCAATTGAATCCTGTTCGTGTTTCAGCTCGCTTTTCACCACGGTGACGTAGGAGAGTTTCCTGAAATCCTGTGAAAGCTTTACTTCGAGGTCATAGAAGATGGCATCTTCATTGAGCTGGATGTCCGAGATCGTGCCGATCATGATTCCTTCCGGGAATACAGCGTTAAAGCCGGAGGTGACAACGGTGTCGCCGACAGCCGGTTTAACATGCCGGGGGATATACAGGAAACTTACTTTGTCGGGGTCGTGGCCGCTCCATTGTATAGTGCCGTAATGGTGTGTCCTTGTGAGCAGCGCGGAAACCATGACGTCGATGTTCAAAATGGATGTTACGACGCTGAAGTGGCTGGAAACGATCTTGACTTTTCCCACGGCGCCTTCCGGGCTGATCACAGCCATTCCTGGTTTGATACCGGCGTTTTCTCCCTTGCTGATCGTGATAAAATTCTTGAAGCGGTCTACCTGGTTGTTCACCACTTTCGCACTGACAAAATTAAAACGGTCGATCATGGCAGAATCTGCAAATACGACAGTGTCCTGGAGCATCAGCCGTTGACGATGCTGCTCCAGTTCGTGGCGTAGGGACGCATTTTCTTCCGCCAGGATACTGTTCACATCACTGAGCAGAAAATAGCTTCGGATGCCCTGGGAAAAATTGTTAAGGTTGGCGATAACGGCATTGGAGGAGTTAAAGAACTTGGCGCCCTGATAGCGGTTGTTCTCTACGATCAGCCAGACGCATATCACTTCCAGGACAAGGAAGGTAAAAAAAGACCGGTACTGGTAGATGAAATAAATTAGCCGCTCCATGAAAAATTAAACTCTAATACGTTGAACCGGGCAGGCGGACATACTATTAAAAATGGCTTCTTTATGTCATCAACACGGCGCGGAACTGAGGCAGATTCTTCAAGGCAACTCCGGTTCCCCTCACCACGGCGCGAAGCGGGTCGTCAGCCACGTGGATGGGGAGCTTTGTTTTTAAAGCCAGGCGTTTATCCAGACCGCGTAGCAATGCGCCTCCGCCGGTAAGGTAAATGCCGCGCTCATAGATATCGGCCGATAATTCGGGCGGTGAAGTTTCCAACGCTTTGAGTACAGCTTCTTCGAGCTTGGACACAGACTTATCGAGCGCAAAAGCGATTTCAGAATAGGAGATCTTGATCGTCTTGGGAATACCGGTCATAAGATCCCGACCGCGTATCTCGTAGTCATCCGGACCGTCATCCAGTTCAGTGAGGGCGGATCCGACTTCTATCTTCACCTTTTCGGCAGATCTTTCACCGATCAGCAGGTTGTGCTGACGTCTCATATAATCGAGGATGTCACGGTTAAATGTATCGCCGGCGACGCGTATGGACTGGTCGCAGACAATACCGGAAAGCGCGATCACGGCGATATCGGTCGTACCACCGCCGATGTCGACGATCATATTTCCGATCGGTTGCTCAATATCAATTCCTGTTCCGATGGCCGCGGCGATCGGTTCGTAAATCATGTACACTTCTTTCGCGCCGGCGTGTTCCGCAGAATCGCGGACGGCACGCTTCTCAACTTCCGTGATACCCGAAGGAATACAGATGACCATCCGGTATGACGGCGGGAACAGGCGCTTGCCTGTGTCGATCATCTTGATCAGTCCGCGGATCATCATTTCCGCAGCCTGGAAGTCGGCTATCACACCTTCCTTCAAAGGGCGTATGGTCTTGATGTGATCGTGGGTCTTTTCGTGCATCTGCATGGCTTCGCGTCCGATCGCCAATACCTTGCTATTCACTTTGTCGAGCGCGATAATGGAAGGTTCATCGACGACAATTTTATCTTTGTAAATGATAAGGGTGTTCGCGGTTCCCAGATCGATTGCAATATCGCTGGTGAAGAAATCAAAAAATGCCATGGATATTCCTCAAAAGGTTTAGAGTTGATCTTTAACTTAATGGTTAACTGCAGAAAGTGCGCTGCAAAATTGCATTTAATTTACCAAAATAAGGAAGCACTGCTTTAAAAATGTAAGTTTTTTAAGCATATCAACAGATTCCCTCTCACACGATGAGGTAAGGATTAACCCTGGTTTAAACCTTTTGCGCGTCTGAAAAAATTACTCAATGCTTGAAGTGGCGAGTGCCTGTGAAGACCATCGCCATATCATGCTGGTCACAGAAATTGATTGAATCCTGATCTTTGACGGAGCCGCCGGGCTGAATGACGGAACGTATGCCATGTTGGTGAGCAATTTCAACACAATCGGGAAAGGGGAAGAAGGCATCGGAAGCCATGACGGCACCCTGAAGGTCGAAGCCAAACGACGCAGCCTTCTCAATAGCCTGCTTCAGCGCGTCGACGCGCGACGTTTGGCCGACACCGCTCGCCAGCAGTTGCCCGTTGACCGCAAGGACGATGGTGTTCGACTTGGTATGCTTGCAGATTTTGCTGGCAAAAAGCAATGCATCAATCTCCGCGTGCGAAGGTGCTCTCCTGGTAACAGTCCTAAGATCGTCCGCACTATCGGTTTTCAAGTCGAGATCCTGCTCGATCATACCGTTCAGGATGGTCTTACTTTGCCGGCTTTCTTTCAACGGTTGCTTTTGCTGCAGGATCATCCTGTTCTTTTTAGACTTCAGCAGGGCAAGCGCATCATCGTCGTACCCCGGGGCAATAAGAATTTCGAAAAAGAGCTTATTGATCTCTTCGGCCGCTGACAGATCGATGGTTTTATTGGCCGCGAGCACCCCGCCAAACGCTGAAACCGTGTCTGCTGCAAATGCTTTCACGTATGCTTCCTTTACGGTGCCGGCGATTGCTGCTCCGCAGGCATTGGTATGTTTAATGATGACAAAAGCCGTTTCATGTTCGAATTCCTGTATGAGGTTGACGGCGGCATCGATATCAACGAGGTTGTTGTATGAAAGCTCCTTCCCGTTCAGCTGAGCGAACAGGCCGTCCAAATCACCGAAGTACGTTCCACGCTGGTGGGGATTCTCACCGTACCGGAGCGCTTTTCCTTCACGGATACTTTTCTTAAAGCGCGGAAACTGAAATTCACCGTTGAAATAGTTAAAGATGGCTGTGTCGTAATGCGATGTGACGTCGAAAGCGAGGGCGGCAAACTTCTTCCTGTCATGCAGGTTGGAAGAACATTGCTTTTCATGTAATAAGGTCAGCAATTCATCATACTGGTCGCGCGAAGAGACGATCAATACGTCATTGAAATTTTTAGCGGCGCCGCGGATCAGGGAAATTCCTCCAATATCAATTTTCTCGACAATCTCCTCCTCCGTCCCGCCCTTGGCGACCGTTTCCTCGAAAGGGTACAGGTCGACGATCACCAGGTCGATGGGCGCGATCTTGAATTCACCGGCCTGCCTGACATCGCCTGCATCGTCGCGCCGGTAAAGGATGCCGCCAAACACTGCGGGGTGGAGCGTTTTAACCCTTCCGCCAAAGATGGAAGGGTAGCCTGTGAGGGTTTCAACGGGGACTACTTTATACCCGAGTTTCTCAATGAAATCCTGCGTACCACCGGTCGAAACAAACTCGACGTTCTGCTGTGCCAGCGCATGGATCACCGGCTCAAGATTGTCTTTGTAAAAAACGGAGATTAATGCGCGGGAGATCTTGCGGTCAGACATGGTACAGGGTTAAACAGGCTGCAAAACTATCAAAAAAGAGAAAGGGCTCAAGCACACACAAGAAGTTGCCCCGGAATTTTTTGACACGACCGGAAAAAGAGATGAGTAATCGCCTTGGCGCATGAAAGCACGATTCGTATCCAGGCAGCGGACCTTCTCATACGATGTAGCATGGACAGAGGCTTCGTCGGATACGCGCAGTAAACCCATCACGAAGTCCTGCTATGTATCATCCAGTCCTGACTCAGTTTAGCTCGCTGTAAAATGATCTTCCGATGCTTCGTACTCCTCGAACTCCAGGGTAAAATCATCGGCGTCGATATACGACGGGAAACGATCGCGGAAGGCCTGCAGCGCATGGGCGTTCAATTCCAGTGTGCGAATGGTTTCAACGCCTTCATTGGTGAAGATGGCATCGCCCTTCGGACTGATGATAGCGGAACTGCCGTTGTACTCGATACCATTGCCATCCTGTCCGACACGGTTAACCCCGACAACGTAACTCACGTTTTCGATGGCCCTCGCTTTGAGCAGCGTGTTCCATGCCTCGATCCTTGTGATCGGCCAGTTCGCGACATAAATGGCTACGTCGTATAATAATTTTTTGGTGGTGTTATCCCACTTGTTTCTGCTCCATACGGGAAACCTGAGGTCATAGCAAACCAGCGGACAGATCCGCCAGCCTTTCCACGAAGCTACCAGGAGGCTTTCACCGGGGGCGTATGTTTTGTGTTCATTCGCCATTCTAAAAAGGTGCCGCTTGTCATAGGTCTTGTGATTTCCGCCCGGTTCCATCCACAAAAGCCGGTTGTAAAAACGCTCGTGCACCGTGCAGATAAAGCTGCCAAGGATCAACGCGCCTGTCTGATCCGCCATTTGACGCATCCATTTAAAGGTGCGCATATTCATATGCTCGGCAAGCTTGTTGGCGGCCATGGTAAAGCCGGTGGTAAACATCTCAGGCAACACAATTACGTCGGTCGACCCGCTGATCTGCCAGATCTTCTCTTCGAACATCGACAAATTGGCTTCAACGTCCTCCCAATGGAGGTCTGACTGAATGAGTGTTATTTTTAAATCCTGCATAGCGACGCCATAGTGATCCGGACCGCAAAGAAACGCAATGCACAGGACTTTCTCTAGTGAAATTTTGACATCGCTGTCATGGGGCGCAGGATCACATTTTCCGCAGGATTTCGCACGCCCGCTGCAGCGTTTCTTCTTTTTTTGCAAAACAAAACCTGAGTAAGCGATTGTCGGTCCCATCCTGGTAAAAGACAGACACCGGGATGGAAGCAACCTTCAGGGTTTTGGCGAGATATTCTGCCATGGTCGTGTCCGGCTTATCTGAAATATTCCGGTACGACAGCACCTGGAAGTACGAGCCATGACAGGGCAACGGTTCAAAGGAAGAACCCGCGATCTGCGCAAGAAAAAAATCGCGCTTCTGCTGATAGAAATCTCCAAGGAGACGGGTGTGTTCGGTGTCTTGGAGGTATTCGGCCAGCGCCAATTGGACGGGGGTATTGACGCTGAAAACAACAAACTGGTGACTTTTCCGGAATTCGACGGTAAGATGTTCGGGGGCGATGACATAACCCGCTTTCCATCCCGTGGCGTGAAACGTCTTCCCGAACGAAAAAATGGCAAGGCTTCGTTGCGCCAGGGCAGGGTACCGCAGCACGCTTTCATGCCGGCGCTGATCGAAAACCAGGCGATCGTAAACTTCATCGCTTAGGACGAGGAGGTTGTTCTCCACGGCGATTTTTTCCAATTCCTGCAAGTCCGCTCCCGTGCGTATAGCCCCACAGGGATTATGCGGCGTGTTCAGGATGATCATCCTGGTCTTCTTTGATATTTTCCGGCGCACAAGGTCCCAATCGATGGAAAAATCCGGATAGACAAGATTGACGTGAACCGGGGTGCCACCAATCAACTGCACGGAAGGTTTGTATGCGTCATAAGCGGGATCAAAGATGATGACCTCATCGCCGGCGCGAACAAAGGCCGCGATCGCCGCGAAGATACCTTCCGTGGCGCCTGCGGTGACGGTTATTTCTTTCTCGGCGTCAGCGGGGTGCTGGTACGTTTGCAAAACCGCGGCCGAAATGGCCTGCTGTAACTGCGGTGTTCCGGGCATCGGTGCGTACTGGTTATGGCCCTCGCGCATGAAACGATAAACGAGGTCCACGATCACCGGGTCAATCTCAAAATCCGGAAATCCCTGTGACAGGTTGATGGCATTATACTCCAGCGCCATCTTCGACATGACAGTGAAAATTGATGTGCCGGTGTCCGGAAGTTTTGAGTCGATTTTCATGCCGTCTGTATTGCGCATGCAAGTGACAAAGATCCGCGGATAAAACCAACTGGATTTATAAGCGCAGGATGTGTGCTATTTTTTAAGCGGCGCAGCGATCCGGTACTCCGTATCGACTTTTCCCTTTGAGATGTCGGCAAGCTTTCCTTTGAGAAGGCGTTTTTTAAGGGACGGCAGGTAATCGACAAATAACTTTCCTTCGATATGATCGTATTCGTGCTGGATGATCCGCGCCTTCAGCCCGTCGTACTCCTCTTCGTGCAACACCCAGTTCTCATCGTAATAGCGGATCCTTAATTTTTCTTTGCGCGCGACCTTCTCGCGGATGTTGGGGATGCTGAGACAGCCTTCTTCGTATTCCCAGGGCGTGCCCAGCTCTTCGAGCATTTCGGGATTAATGAAAGCTTTTTTAAAATCGTGCATGTCCGGCTCATCTTCCATTACCGTTGCATCAATTACAAACAGGCGGATACCCTTGCCAATTTGCGGAGCAGCCAGCCCGATACCGCTGGCAGCATGCATGGTCTCGAACATATCCGCGATCAGCGGCGTTACATCGGTTCCCTGATCAAGATCCTTGGCGCGTTGACGGAGCACCGGATCGCCGTACATTACTATCGGATAAATCATACTGCAAAGGTAGGAGAAGTTGAGAAATGACAAACGCGTGAACACGCGGAAAGTTCCGGGAGCGGGAGGCAAACCATGTTGTTCTGCTGCCAGGCTTTATCAGTGCAAGCCGCCCTTGAAATTTTGTGCCTGCATAAAAGACTGCAGAATAATCGTGGCGCTGATCATGTCGACATTTCCCTTTATCCGCCGGTCTTTCTTTTTCATGCCGCCCTCGATCATCGCGCGTTGTGCCATCCGGCTGGTGAACCGCTCGTCAGCAAGGTGAATGGGTTTGTCCGGGAAGGTTGTTTTAAGGGCTTCCACGAAATTGCGAACCAGCGGCGCAATCTCAGAATCTTCGTTGAGCAATGTTTTCGGCATGCCCACTACAAATTCGTCAACGGTTTCTTTTTCAAGGTAGTTTTTTAGGAACGGCATCAGTTCCGCGGTGAGGACGGTCGTCAGCGGAGTGGCAATAATGCGCAGGAAATCCGTCACAGCCAGCCCGGTCCTTTTCTTCCCATAATCGATTGCCAGAATTCTTCCCATGGATGAAGTCCGCGGTCAGTTGAACTTCGCCTGTTCGAAAAAAGCCTGTTTCACCTTGTTCTCAAGGTCCATGGCTTTCGGGAAAAGTATTTCGTTCTCGATCCGCGCGTGGGTGACGAGCGTTTTTTCGAAGTCCTTCAGCTCGTTGTACATCACCTTGACATGCAAAGGCGTCGTGGTGTCGACATGATAATCCTTCGTAATCTTGCGGATACCTTCCATCTCATCGTCATGCACTTCATGCCCCATGGCAAACCGCTGTACTGAATTTTTTTCCAGCAGGTAGTAAAGTTTCGTGGGAACACATTTCCCTTTTGCCGCGCGTTCCAGCGCCTGGATATAGGTGAACAAGGTATCTTCCTCTTCGTAAATATGTTCGATAAATTCTTCGACGAACAACGGAAACACCAGTTTCAGGTCGCGCTCAATACCCGCATACGCATCATGTTTGGCGCTGAAGCTTTCGATCAGCCGGGCAATGTATGGAAGCTTGTGTTTAATGAACAGGAAATGGGAATGCTTGAGATATTGTATGATCAGGTCAACCGGGTAGGAAGCCAGCGGAAGTTCGGCCTCCTGCAAATGCGTGGGCGACTCCAGTTCCCGCACCACTTGCTCGACCCGCAGGCCCTGTTGCTTGCACACCTGGTCAAGGGTTAACTCAGAGTATTCGTAAAAGCGTATCCCAAAATAGAAGAGGACATACGCATGCACGTAGTTCAGATCTACGAGTTCTGAGATGCGCTTGTCCTTAAGGGAGATCTTACTCATGACCGGTAAAGATAAATTAAATTCGGGGTTCCTGTGGCAATTCGGCGATCTTAAAGTAAAGGCCACCGGCCCTGCCGTGGTAAGGCCGGCCGTCGGAACTTTTAATTTACTGAAAACCGTTGTTTTGGCTGTTGGCCCTGCATTTGTTTCAACAAGGTGATGCTTTTTAAGATCGGGATGGACAAATTTCCCCGCCAACCTATATTTTCGCTGTTCGTTTAGAGTGTTTACCTAGTTATTGGACAAATGAGTCAGAATTCAAAATATCAGATCAGGCTCCCGCTCGTTTTATGCCTCGGACTGGCAGCGGGAATTTTTATAGGAGCCAGTTTGAATACCAAAAGAAGCTATACGGACGTCGGCGACGAGGTGCAGAAATTCCGTGAAGTATTAACGCAGATAAAGGACGAATACGTCGACACGGTGAACACGGCAAGCCTGGTC
>DASPJC010000320.1:0-4781 GCA_035628815.1 Ohtaekwangia sp.
ACAATAAAAATAACAATGGCACCGGCCACGGCGAAAGAGGCGACATCCAGTCCAAAGAGATTCAGGATCGATTGTCCGAGGAAAAGAAAACCGATCATCAGCACGACAGAAATGATGGTTGCCTTCTCTGCTTGTATCCTGCCTTCGCGTTTCCGTATAATAATAATAAAAGGGATAGACCCCAGGATATCGATAACGGAAAAAAGAATCAGTGTTACTGAAAAAATTTCTTTCAGATCAAACATGGCCTAAAACTAAGCAAAAAGCCGGATCAACGTCCGGCTTTTTTATCCACACTTACAGTCTTTATCAATTCAGGCTTAAGGGTACGCCGATGGTAAACTGCGCAGCCCGGTTTTTCGTTTTTGCATCGTGATGAAGATCCGTCAACGACATTCCGTAGCGGATGTCCAGGGTAATACGATTCATGAACGTGACCCCGGCACCGCCCTGCCATCCGAAATCGACATTGTGATCGAACGCTATCACATCTTCTTCATCGGCGTCATAAAAGCGAATCTTGCCTTCGGATTTGTAAACTTCAATAGTCTCACCGGTATCAACCGTCGATTCTGATTTATATTTTCCACCCAGACCGAAGCCAACGGAAGGTCCCGCATGTACATGTACTTTGAACTTGTCACCGCCATATTCGAACCTTGCCAGCACCGGTATCTCCAGGTAGTTGATGGTATGCTCATTTTTGGCGTGGAACTCAAAAATCTGCTCCCCGATATTAAACTCGCCTGTACTGGTACCTTTGAAGCCTTTCTGAATATAATTCATTTCAGGCTGGAGAGAGAACATAACTTTTCCGAGGGTTGATACCGGCACATTGTAACCGACACCAAAGGTAAAGCCCGTGTTCGTCTCATTGTTGGTTTCGGCGGTGATGCCATTGTCAACTTCTTCGGTCGCAAGCGAGGAAACGGTCAAACCTACCCTGGGAATAAGGGTCTGTGCCTGTGCACCGAGAACACTGCCAATGATGAAAAAGGTAACGTGAACTGTCTTACGCATTTTGTTTTGGTTTTGTTGTGCGTAATTACGGCTACCCGTTCCGGCAGGTTGCGCGCCAGGCGATAACCTACACGTTTATGGAGGAAATTCTCCGCCTGGCGGACACTTCAAATAAGATCGGATTTTTATTGATAGGCCATGGCAACTTACCATCCGCGTTTCCGTTCAAAACCTTTTGCATCACGGCGTGCCGGCCATTGGTTAAAGCTTAACGGCAGGTGCACTGTGAACTGGATGACCCGGTTTTTAGCAGTGACATCGTCGGAGAGATCGGTCAGTCCCAGCCCATAACGTGCTTCAATGAAAACCTTCCCGTCGATCAGAACACCGCCGCCACGTTGTAAGCCGATATCCATCCGGTTCTCGATGTATGCATCGCCGTCCTCAAACGGGTTATAATCGTCGGGCGCTTCCTCGAATTTGATTTTTCCGAGCCCGAAAAACCGTCAGACCCACCGCTGGGGTCTTCAACTGAAACGCTGAACTTGTGTTTTCCGCCAATGCCAAGTCCCAGTGATGGGCCGATATTGAAGAGAACTTTTGTTTCTCCGGTTTTTAAACTGGCTTTCAGGAGCAGGGGTATTTCCAGGTAGTGGATGTTGTACGTCTCTTTGCGGAAACCTCGAAACCATTAACGGCTCCCTCGCCTGTAACCTTGAAGGCTTTTTGCACGAAATTCAGTTGCGGTTGAAACGAAATGTGTTGTTGAGCGGGATCTCATATCCCACACCAAGGGTAAATACAACGGCTGATTCCATTTCCGCGGGACTTTCCATATCCTGGTTGTTAGCACTGAGGGTGACGCCGCGTACTAAAAAGTTCCGGCCGGCAACGCTGTGGCAGATTAAAATCATTGCCAAAAAGGAAGAGGTTTTTTTTCATGGGATCTTCTGATGGGTAATGTGTCAATAATTTTTGAGAAACTGTTTAAGAGCCGCTATTTCGCGGTCCGCAATGGCCGGAAAATTTGCAATCCTGAAAGTCAACGGCTTGAACGCTCCGTATCCTTCGCCCAAAAGCAACCCTTTTCGCTTGGCTGATTTTTTGATGCTTGCAACGGTTTCGTCAGTACCCTTCACCGGCAGCACTGTAAAGGACTGCACCGACGTATTGGCAACCAGGTGCTGCAGGTTTTTGCGTTTACTCAGGAAATCGCACCATGCCTCGTATCGTTTTACGGTTCGTTCGTGTACGATGCCAATTGGATCAGCTTTTTCCATCACCCGCATCAACAGGTAAATGGCGAGAACATTGGGCGTAAACGGTGTCTGCCATTTCTCCATCATCGACATCATAAAGGTAAGGCTGTTGTAGTGATTTTTTTCGCCGACTGCGCTGGCACGTGCCAATGCCTGTGGGGAGCAAATCATTAAGCCCAATCCTGCCGGTAAACCAAAACATTTCTGAACGGAGGCAAACCAGATATCGGCACTCTTGAAATCAAGGGTGACGCCTGCCATGGAGGAGGTTGCATCGACAGCGACGAGGTAGGAAGGATTGTTCTTTTTGATTGCACGGATTACACTGTTGCTGATCTGCGTTCCGTTGGATGTTTCGTTGTGCGTCATGCAGATAATGCCTTCTCGCAGATCGAAAAGCAATTTTTTGGGATCCGGCTTGTCGTTGAGATCGAACGGCATAGGCATCGCGCCGGCGCGAATTCGTTGTGTATACTCAAACCATTTCTGTCCGAAGGAACCGTTGTACAGATGATAGCTTTTGTCGGTGATGACGGACTGGGCAATGATCTCCCAGCACTCGGTAGCCGACGACGTAAAGAAAATCGTGTAGGCCCGTGGTATGTTCAGTTTTGTTTTCAGCAGCCGTACCGTTTTCTCCATCATTGCCATGAACTCATCGCTGCGATGGTTGATACTCATAATGCCAAGCTTTTGCGCATCCTTAACATACTGCGGTACCTGATCGTGAACGCGTGATGGGCCTGGGTAAAACGAAACCATGGTGATGTTGTTTAAATTAACGCCTCGCCCCGTAGTACACGGGGGAAAGACGGAAATCGTTTACTTCCTGTTTATCAAATATACGAGTGCCAGCGCGTAACCTTCCAGTCCGAAGCCCGTCATCATACCCGCGCATTTTGATGTGATGAGGCTTTTATGCCTGAATTCCTCCCGCGCATAAACGTTGGAGATATGAACTTCAACCACGGGTGTTTTGATCGCGCCAATGGCATCGTGTATCGCGACCGATGTGTGGGTATACGCTCCCGCGTTCAACACGATACCGTCAAACGTAAACCCCACCTCCTGTATTTTACTGACGAGCTCACCTTCCACGTTGGACTGATAGTAGTGCAGCGCGGCATCAGGAAACCGTTCGCGGAGTTTTTCAAGGAACGCTTCGAACGACTGATCGCCATAGACAGCGGTTTCACGTTTTCCCAACAGGTTCAGGTTAGGCCCGTTGATGATCAGAATTTTCATGGTGTATGTGCTTATGTGGTACCGGTCATTTCAAAATCAGGCACTTTCGAAAGTTAAAGGCATGGGTTGAAAATAAAAACTTCTTTCATGCTAATATTGTCCTGTGAACTGGGAAATGCACATTCGCCATTTTAGTCAGTACCTGAAGATCGAGCGGTCTTTATCCGGTAACTCGATTGAAGCATATCTTCACGATGTGGCACTGCTTCACCGGTTCATGACGTTGCGCTACCCAACGATCTCACCCCTGACGCTGACGGCGAAGCACCTCCATACCTTCCTGGAGTATGTGAACGAACTGGGCATGAGTGCCCACAGCCAGGCCAGGATTCTCTCCGGGATCAAGGCATTTTACAAATACCTGCTTTTCGAAGAGCTGGTAACAACAGATCCGACCGCCCTGCTCGAAGGGCCCAAGCTCGGCCGCAAGTTACCTGACACCTTAAGTTATCCAGAGATCGAAAAACTACTGAATGCCATTGACCTCTCCGGCCCGGAAGGTGGACGCAACAGGGCTATGCTGGAAGTCCTGTACAGCTCCGGATTACGGGTCAGTGAGCTGGTCGCGTTGAAACTTAACAATATATACGCTGACATCGGTTTTCTCAGGGTTGTGGGGAAGGGTAACAAAGAACGCCTTGTTCCGATCGGCCGCGACGCCCTGAAATTTACCACCCTGTACATAAACGAGATCCGCGGTAAACTTCCCCACAAACCGGTACAAAAGGGATTTGAATCCTACGTGTTTCTGAACCGCCACGGCAAAAATCTCACCCGGGTGATGGTCTTCACCATCATTAAAAACCTGGCGCTGAAGGCCGGGATAAACAAGACGATCAGTCCGCATACCTTCAGGCATTCCTTCGCCACGCACCTGATCGAAGGCGGCGCCGATCTCCGGGCCGTCCAGGAAATGCTGGGCCACGAGTCGATCACGACGACTGAGATATACACTCACCTCGACCGCGACTATCTCCGTCAGGTCATCCAGGAATTTCATCCCCGCCGTTGATATATCGCGCGGATTGATTACGCCGCTATTTTCTTTCTGACAGGATGAACAGGCTCCTTATACTTTTGTATTTTTGAGGTAATGAAGGGCTTTTTCGCCATACTGCTTGTCATTTTTTCGGGGTTACCTGTATCGGGTCAGGAAGTCAAGATCACGTTGGATGACACCGGCACGCTTTCGGGCGGCGAAACGTTTCGTGTGGATCAGGGCGAACTCATCACATTGGGTGACGATGAAACAGATGGGGGTGCTTTCTACGCGATGATGAAAGCGGCTGTGGCCGGCCAGCTGGAGGACAAAGGCTA
>DASPJC010000321.1:0-8094 GCA_035628815.1 Ohtaekwangia sp.
GCCCAATTACCTGCAGCATCTTTCCTATTTCTCCATGGGTTGCGATGTGAACGATTTCAACAACGATGCATGGCCTGATATCTTTACCGTGGACATGCTCCCTGAAGATAATAAAAGGCAGAAGTTGCTCTATGGGCCGGACAACTATGAACAATTTGCCCTGATGGTGATGAGTGGTTTTTATTTTCAGAACATGCGCAACATGCTGCATCTCAACAACGGGGACGGCACGTACAGCGAGATCGGTCAGCTTGCCGGTATATCTCAAACCGACTGGAGCTGGGCCCCGCTGTTCGCCGATTACGACAATGATGGATGGAAGGACCTGTTTGTCACCAACGGTTACTACCGTGATTATACCAACCGCGACTTCCTGAAATACAAAGGCGACTATTACTTTGAACGCGCAAAAGCCAAAGAAAAAGCCGACACCTTCCATCTTGTTAGCACCATGACGTCGACACCGGTGCACAACTATATTTTCCGGAACAACGGTGATCTCACCTTTACCAACAAAAGCGAGGAATGGGGTTTCAGTAATGCTGACTTTTCCAACGGGGCTGCTTATGCCGACCTTGATAACGACGGCGATCTCGACCTGATCGTCAACAATGAAAACGCCACCGCTTCTGTGTTTAAAAATCATACCCGCGAACGGCATCCTGATCGTAGTTATCTTCAAATCGTATTGAAAGGACGTGGCAAAAACGCAAATGCAATTGGTGCAAAGGTCAGCGTCTACCATAAGGGAAAGGTTCAGTATTTTGAACAGATGTCAACCCGCGGGTTTCAATCGTCTGTCACCAACCGCATGCATATCGGTTTGAAGGATGTTGATAAAGCCGATTCCATCAGGATCGACTGGCTGTCCGGTGCCCGAACAATCCTCCGTGATGTGCCTGCAAACCAGCTGATCAAAATCACCCAGCCGGAAGAATCGACTGTGATACAAGCGGAAAGTTCTGCGACGGGCCGGACGATTTTCAGCAAGGCAAAACCACGCATTCACTATACGCATGCCGAGCAAGGCTTCAATGATTTTAAACGTCAGCCCCTGCTGTTGACCATGCTCACACCCTGCGGCCCTGTAATGGATACAGCAGATGTCAACGCCGACGGCAGGACAGATGTTTTTGTCGGCGGAACGGAAGGAAATCCCGCTGCCATTTTCTTCCAGGCAGAAGGTGGCCGCTTCCTCAGCGCCGGCGCCGACGCGTTCGCCAGTCACAGGAAATTTACGGATGCTGATGCCCGCTTTTTTGATGCCGATGGCGACAGGGATATGGACCTCTATGTAGTCAGCGGCGGGTACAATGATTACACGGAGAACGATAAGGCACTGCAGGACAGACTTTACCTGAATGATGGAAAAGGCCGTTTTACTTTGGCTACGGATGCGCTACCCGAAATGTTTACCAGCAAGGCCTGTGTTGTCACCGGTGATTTCGACCAGGATGGTGACGACGATCTTTTTGTGGGCGGCCGGGTGATCCCGGGAAAGTATCCCGTAACACCGGAAAGTTTTTTATTACAGAACAATGGCGGGCGGTTTGAGAAGGTGACCGATAGCCGGGCGCCAGGCTTGTCCCGCATCGGCATGGTCACCGATGCGGCCTGGACAGATGTTAATAAAGATGGATGGAAAGACCTGGTCGTGGTGGGTGAATACATGAGCGTTGAAGTGTTTATCAATGAAAAAGGAGCGAAGCTCAGGCGTGCTTCCGACCAGTTCCTGGACAAGCCGCTGCACGGATTATGGAACCGCATGCTGGTTCACGACTTCGACAAGGATGGAGATGATGATATTATCATTGGCAATATCGGGTTGAACACCCAGCTGCGTGCTAGTGAATCTGAACCGGTTACGCTGGTCTACAAAGACTTCGATCACAACGGCTCTGTTGATCCGATCATGAACCATTACATCCAGGGCAAGTCCTATCCGTTTCCCAACCGCGATGAACTGCTGGACCAGATGTACAGCATGCGGAGCCGGTATACAAGTTATGCCGCTTACGCGGATGCGCAACTCCATACCATTTTTTCAGGTAGTGAATTAAAGGATGCACAGACCCTGAAAGCCACCATACTGGAAAGTGTTTACCTTGAAAATAAGAATGGCCGGTATGTCATGCATCCGTTACCCGCCCAGGCTCAGTTCTCGCCGGTATATGCGATGACTTTGACCGACTATAATAAGGACGGAAACATGGACGTCATCCTGGCGGGGAACCAAAGCTCTATCCGCATCAGGATGGGTGTGATTGACGCCAACTTCGGACAACTGTTGCAGGGCGATGGCAAAGGAAATTTTACGTATGTCCCGCAATCAACGTCGGGTCTAAGTATTACGGGTGACGTCAAGTCGCTGCAAATGATGGAAGCTGCCGGAGAGCATCATCTGTTGATCGGTATCAACAATGTGGGAATAGAATCATATAAACTGAATTAGCATGCACATCCTAAAAAAATCACTGGCTTCGTTGCTGTTCCTGGCGATTGTCAATGGCGCTGTGGCGCAGAGAGCAACGGTCCGGGAGCAGGAGCTTCAATTGCTCGCGGATCATGTTTTCAGTTTATCCGAGGTTATGCTTCACGATGTCGCCAGTCCGCCCGCGGCCAGCCGGTTCTATGCCTACGCGCTGCTCGGTGCCTATGAAAGTGCCCTGCTGGCAAAAGGGCAGCTTCCCGATATCAACGCGCGTATAAAGGTGGCGCCGGTCATAAAGGCCCCGGCCATTCCAAAGGAATTTAACCTTTCGCTTGCATCAACCTATACCATGCTTGAAGTGGGAAGAATGATTATGCCATCGGGATTTCTGCTGGAGGCCAGGCAAAAGGACCTTGTCCGTTACTTCAAGGCCCGCCGAAAAATGTCGGATAAAAATATCGAAGAGCACGTCGTGTATGCCCGGGAAATTGCCCGTCAGGTGTTGCAATACGCAAAGGCTGACGACTACAACAAGCTTAGCACTTACCGCCGGTATACACCGAGTAAGGAGGAGGGACACTGGTATCCCACGCCGCCAGAGTATATGTCGGCAGTAGAGCCGCAATGGAAAACGGTGCGGCCGTTCTTCCTGGATTCTGCAAGCCAGTTTGCTCCGGCTCCGCCCGCAGCGTACGACAAGGATTCAACCAGTTCCTTTTACAAGCAGATGCTTGAAGTGTACAACGTCGGCCGTCACCTCACGCCGGAACAACGGAAAGTTGCGAGCTTTTGGGATTGCAATCCGTTTGCAGTTACATATTCAGGGCACATGGCCATAGGGTTGAAAAAAATCTCGCCGGGTGGTCACTGGATGGGCATCACCGGTATTGCCTGTAAACAGGCGAAGGTCTCGCTCGATTCCGCGATCATGATCCATGCCGTGGCAGCGATGACCATCCACGACGGATTCATCAGCTGCTGGCAGGAGAAATTCAAAAGTGACCGTATCCGGCCCGAGGCGGCGATCAACAAGCTGATCGATCCGGCATGGCGTCCGCTGCTGCAAACGCCACCATTCCCCGAGTACACCAGCGGCCATAGCGTCGTATCTTCATCGGCAGCAGTAATATTGACGCACTTCCTGGGCGACGATTTTGAATTTGTTGATACGTCGGAAATTTATTTCGGCATTCCCGAACGGGCTTTTAAATCCTTTCAGCAGGCTGCGGACGAAGCCGCGGTTTCCCGTATTTACGGCGGCATTCATTTCCGCGATGCCTGTGAGGCCGGCGTACAACAAGGCAGATTGGTAGGCAGACTCGCCCTTGATAAATTATTGCTTCCGTTGCCGGTTAGGCAATAGCGCATTCACTTTTTTTAATCATCCACATGAAAAAAAACCTCACATTCCTACTATTATTATGTGGCATTTTTTGCAGTGCCCAGGATAAACCCGCACAGATTCCCCTCTGGGCCAATGGCGCCCCCGGTTTTGAGAACAGGAAAGACGAACCTGAAAATGCTAAAGACTGGTGGGTTCGCAATGTGCACAACCCTTCGATTACTGTTTATCTTCCGCCGAAGGACAAGGCTACCGGTACTGCCGTGCTTATTTGTCCTGGCGGCGGCCATCAGAACCTTGTCTTTCATGCCGAGGGAACCGAAGCGGCAGAATATTTAAACAGTATTGGCGTCGCTGCTTTTGTGTTGAAGTACCGGTTGTTTCGTGAAGCCAACTCGCCCTATACCCAGGAGCACGCCAGGCAGGACGCCTATCGCGCCATGCGAACCATTCGCAGCAACGCCGGTGAATGGAATGTGGATCCGTCGCGCGTGGGTATGCTCGGATTTTCTGCCGGTGGTGAAGTGGTGTCATGGATCGCTTACGATCCCGGGAAAGGGAACGAGCAGGCTCCTGATCCGATAGACCGCCTGAACGGCAAACCCGATTTTCAAATGCTGGTTTACCCCGGACCGTTAGGTATCCCGGACGTTGTACCGGCGGATGCGCCTCCTGCTTTTTTGCTGGTGGCAAACGATGACCCGTGTTGCTCAGCGCCGGTGGTGAAACTGATCGAACGATACCGCGCAGCAAAAGTCCCGATGGAGGCTCACATTTATGCCAAAGGCAACCATGCATTTAACATGGGTAACCGGTCGCAGCTGAAGTCGATAAAGTCATGGCCGCAACGTATGGCGGACTGGCTTGAGGATACGGGGCTTTTAACTAGGAAATAGGTAGGCGGGTTTCGGGTTTAAGGTTTCGGGTTTTGATTTAACTCAACCCGCAACGCCAGGCCCCCAGCTTGTAACATTTAACTATTTCTTTTTATTCTTCTTCAAAGAATTGAAGAACTTAACCCAGTTGAACGGGTTGAGGAATGGGTTTGTGACGGGCTGGAATCTGTCGTTTGTTGAATTCGCCCATTGGTTAAGGTAGTACCGCTGGTTTTGATAGCCATCCATCGGCGTGGTTTTCAACATCAGGGCGAGTAATTCCTGATTCAGGTTCTTATCATCGATGCCGTTATCCAGCGGTATGTTCAGCGCGAGCACAGCTTCTTTGAAAACTTCTTCGGTGGGAAAATCATAAACGATGACCTCCTGCAGGTACGTTATATCCTGGACCAGTGGCACGATGACGGTCTGATATTCGGGAGCATTTTCCGGGACAATGTAATGCTGCCGTTCATAACCTACATAGCTTATCACGATGCTGTCGCCGACCAGCACAGGCATCGAAAAAAAACCAACACCATTGGTGGTTGTTCCCCGGCCTGCTTTGGGCACGTAGACATGAACACCCGGCAAACCGGAAACACTGTCCTCACCAATGACCACCCCGGAAAGCTGAATAATGCGCTTTTTCTGTTGCGCCTGTGCATTTTCCGAGACGAGTATAAAAAGTGCAAGGAGTGCAGTAACCAGCGCCGCCCGTTTCACCCATATATCCACAAAAAGCCGTTTTCTCATCTATTTCAAAGATAGGGATAAGCCCCATAACTCCCAATTTCTATACCTTTGGCGGTATATTGAAGATGGCCGATGCGCTTAAAAAGTTTTAATCTTACCCTGGGATCCCAGATTTTTAAAGCCTGTGCAGACGAATCCCGGCTCCGCATTCTCCACCTCATTTTTATGAACGGCGAAATGTGCATCACTGACGTGGAAAAAATACTGGATTTTACGCAGGCCAAGACGTCGCGACACCTCATATACCTGAAAAACGCGGGAATATTGAGCTACAAACGCTACAATCACTGGGTATTTTACCAGATCAAAGATGAAGTAGGCGATATCATCAAGCAGATCTTCCAGTTTTTGCGAAAAGACCTTCAACTGCAAACCGACCAGCAGATCTATCAAACCATGTTTTCCAACCGCGAGCTCGCTGTGAATAAACTGCAGATCCAGGAGTGGCAGCGGACAATCGATCATAAATAATGATGAACAACCACCAACGGAAATACCAAACTATCTTTTTTGACCTCGACCATACCTTGTGGGATTATGAAACAAATTCCCGCGATACCCTGTTCGATCTGTACGGCCAGTATGCGCTGGATAAAAAAGGCGTGCTGGCGTTCGACGCGTTCCATCAGCAGTTCCGGCGCGTCAACAACCAGCTTTGGGATTTGTATGACCGCGGACTGATCGACAGCGACACGATCCGGAAGGAACGGTTTAAACAAATCCTGGAAGCGTTCGAGGCATTTGAAGAAGGTTTGTGCGCGGAGCTTTCCGAAACGTACCTGGTAACATGTCCTTTAAAAGGAACACTGATGCCATACGCCCTTGAAACGCTGGACTACCTCGCGGGAAAGTACAGCCTGACCGTCGTAACAAATGGATTCGATGAGATCCAGCACACGAAGCTTAAAACCGGCAAATTGCTGCACTATTTCGATCACATCGTCACCTCGCAGACGGCGGGCCATAAAAAGCCGTCGCGGGAAATATTTAATTTCGCCCTGCAGTCGAATTCGATCGGGCCGCACCAGGCGATTATGGTAGGTGACAACCTTGTGACCGATATCGGCGGCGCAAAAAATGCCGCTATCGACGCCGTCTATTTTAACCCGGAGCAGAACGGGCACCAGGAAATCGTTCATTACGAGATCAGCAGCCTGGCCGAGCTTCGACAGTTTCTCTGATTCAATTACCTTTGCCGCCGAACTCATTAACTAAACTTATCAATATGTCAACTGGATTCTTCAACGTTCCTTTGCCGAAGAACGAACCTGTACTCACTTATGCTCCGGGTACCAAGGAAAGAGCCGCCTTAAAAAAAGCATTGGAGGAGGCACGACGTACGCAGCTCGATATACCGATGTACATCGGAAGCGAAGAAGTGCGGACGGATAACAAAAAACCGGTCTCTCCACCGCACGATCACAAAAATATTCTGGGCTACTTTCATCAGGGGGATCGTTCGCATGTCGAACAGGCCATCAACGCAGCCCTGGGTGCCCGTGAACTATGGGTTAACATGGCGTGGGAACATCGCGCCGCGATATTTTTAAGAGCCGCCGATTTGCTGGCCGGCCCTTATCGTTATAAGATCAATGCGGCGACTATGCTGGGGCAATCCAAGAGTGCTTACCAGGCAGAGATCGATTCGGCCTGCGAACTGATCGATTTTTTGCGTTTCAATGTCTATTACATGACGCAGATCTACCATGAACAACCAGAGTCTTCACCGGGTGTGTGGAACCGCCTGGAGTATCGTCCCCTGGAAGGATTCACGTTTGCCATCACGCCTTTTAATTTTACGGCCATCGCCGGCAATCTGCCGACCAGCATGGCGCTCATGGGCAATACCGTGGTATGGAAGCCTGCACACACGCAGGTATTTGCAGCCAGTGTGATCATGGAAGTGCTGAAAGAAGCAGGGCTCCCGGATGGTGTCATCAACCTGATCTATGTCAACGGTCCCGAAACGGGTGAAGTCATCTTCGATCATCCTGCTTTTGCGGGGATTCACTTTACCGGCAGTACAAAGGTGTTTCAAAGCATGTGGAAAAAGATAGGGGAGAATATCGGCCGGTATAAAACCTATCCGCGCATCGTGGGGGAAACCGGTGGAAAGGATTTTGTGATGGTCCACAAAAGCGCACACGCGAAAGAAGTAGCCACCGCGTTGGTGCGGGGTGCTTTTGAATACCAGGGACAAAAATGTTCGGCGGCTTCACGTGCCTATATTCCCTCGAATCTGTGGGAAGACGTGAAACGGCATTTGCTGGAGGACCTTAAGAGTATCCGCATGGGCGGAACGGAGGATTTTGGAAACTTCTTCAACGCAGTGATCGATGAGAAAGCATTTGACTCCATTACGGGCTACATCGAGAAGGCACGCCAGAACAAGATGAACGAAATCATCGCGGGTGGCAAATTTGATAAATCAAAAGGGTATTTTATCGAGCCGACCATTATCGAAACAAAAGATCCTTCTTCCGTAACCATGTGTGAGGAGGTATTCGGTCCCGTGCTCACGATCTATGTTTATCATTCAGAAAATTTTGAGCAGACCCTTGAGCTTGTCGATAAAACTTCCCCTTATGCGCTGACAGGATCCATCATGGCGCAGGACCGCTATGCCATTGAGCTGGCCACTAAAAAACTCGTGAACGCGGCGGGTAATTTCTATATTAACGACAAGCCTA
>DASPJC010000322.1:0-9483 GCA_035628815.1 Ohtaekwangia sp.
ATCGTTGTCGTAATCCCAGAACCAGGCTGGGAATGTCCTCGCCGATCCATGTGCAATGCCCGATTGCGCTGTCACATCCTCGAAAGACGGCATGCCCTGCCGTCCCTGGTTTCTAAACAGGTATCGCTTGCCGGACAATGTTGAAACAAAAATATCTTTCCACCCATCGTTATCGTAATCGCCGGATGTCACGCCCTTTACAAAACCCAACACTTCGCAGCCAGCTTGCTTAGCGATGTTGGTAAACGTTTCATCCCGATTGTTGATGTATAATTCAGACGGATGGTCTCCGGAAGACGCGTTTCCCTCCCACGTCTCGTTGCCGATAAAGATATCAAGCCATCCATCGTTGTTAAAATCGTTCCACGTGGCGGTTTGTGTGGGATGAAAAGAAAGTAATCCGCTCTTCGTTGTAACATCCGTAAATGTACCGTCGCCGTTGTTTTTGATCAGCGAGTTTGGTTGTTTACAGAAATTTCCCCGCAGCCACGCACCGCGCAGTACAAAGATATCCGTGAAGCCATCGTTGTTATAATCTGCCTGCAGTAGATTGAGTCCCCCGGTCAATGTACTTAAGCGTGATTCATCCGATCTGTCTGCAAAAGTGCCGTCGCCATTATTCCGGAAATAGTGGATGGCGTCGCTGAGGTCCCAGCTTGAGGTCACCAGGTCGAGATAACCGTCATTGTCAAAGTCATCGACAATCACTCCGCCTGCCATGTTGTTGACGTCCAGTCCGAGCGATGCAGCAATATTTTGAAAAGGTTTAACGTGTTGCGTACTATCCTGATCGCGATCCAGACCCGGGAGCAGCAGTCCTGGTGGAACACCGTCAGGATATTCTCCCAATGTCATGTACGCGATATTGAGCAACCACCGGTACTCCAGGTTTTCGGGAAATTCCGCGATAAGTTCCTCGTATATTTTAATCGCGTTCTGCGAGCCTTCGGGTATCGTGTGTATCCCGGATCCTTGTATGGGAAGGATGCAGGTTTCCGGTGAATGATTGGCGACACAGTTTGCCCGCTCCCCGGCACGCAGGTACGCCAGTGCCAGCTGAACCTTGAGCTTGTTCATTCCCTTGATCCCTTCCCTGTTGATCCTGGCCACCTGCTCTTCCAGCAACGGGACCGCCTCTTCTTCTCTTCCGAGGGCGATCAGGGCCCTGGTCATCGGATAAGTAAAGGCCATCATGTCCTGCTTACTGGTGGTACTACGGATAAGCGAATCGTAATATTTCAGCTGGGCCTCCGGTGCATAATAATTATCGAACCTGTTATACTGTTGGCGCGCATTGTCCAGCAGCATGATCATTTCGTCATGCGACGATGGCGGAGATTGGCAGTGCAGTGCAAATACAGCCATCCAGGCAAGCAATATCCGGCTGACCGAAGTATGACGCATCATAATAATATCACGGTATGGCTTGCTTCTTTTTTTCAGAACGACTGATCACATTCACTTGCTTCATACCACCCGCAGGTACAACGCTTCGGCTGGACGAAGAAAGATATCCGCTGCCCCAGTAAAATTCCTCTTTCCGCTTTCTTCCGTCCCCCAGCTCCACAAGGACGTAGTCATCCAAAGGCCTGCGTTTAGCAACATCCTTAATTTGCGACACAGGAACGCCGGCGTGCCGGAATACCCTGACGCTGTCCCTGTTTTGTGTGGCAATGAATAACTGACCGCCGTTGTTTAAAGTCAGGGTGGCCAGGCCTTTCGCATCGCCGTCGACAAAAAAGCCGGACAGCGTCACCGGAACGCTTTTAAAATTTCCCTTTCCATCACCCGCGAGATAATTTCCAATACCCGCGTCGTAAAATCCGGAGAGCGGTTCAGAAGCATATGAATTCCCGACGGAGAGAACATCAAGGTTCCCGTCGCCATTGATATCCTGTACCGCAATACCATACAACGGTGAAAACTGTGCCGCTGTCGGGAGGGGCCTCACTGAGAAAGTATTGTTACCCGTGTTCTCAATATAAACTGACGCGAACAAAGTACTTTTCAGGATCAACGCGTCCTTTCGTTTCTCTTCCGAAAGAAAGTCTTTCAATTCCATCCCGCCGTAAAGTGAATAACGGTCAACCACAGCTTTGAGGCTGGCGATCTGCCCTGTCAGCGCGTCGCGGGGCGGGGCAGGATATTCTTTTCCCTGAATATACCGGCAGATGATGGGATCAAAAGAACCATTCGAATCGAAGTCCTTTGCGCAAATGGTTACCGGCTCATTCACCGAGGCTTTATAGATCGAGTTCAATCCAAGATTACCGGCGATATAATCGGTGTCACCGTCGTTATCAAAATCGCCGCCCGCCATACTGTTCCACCAGCCGGATGATTCCGGGATGCTCAGTTTTGAAAATGACTTGCCTCCTTCATTGACAAAAAATGTTATCGGCATCCACTCGCCTACGACAGCCAGATCTGTCCAGCCGTCGTTGTTGATGTCCGTCCAGAGCGCACTGCTCACCATACCGACCCTGTTTAATTCCGGGTTGAAAGCGGACGCACGATTTTGAAACTTTCCTTTGCCATCATTTACGAGAACGTAGCTTTCGGGAGCTTCCGGGTAACGGGTAGGCTGGATCCGTCCCCCGACAAACAAGTCCAGGTCGCCGTCGTGGTCAAAATCGTTCGCCACAACGCAACTGCCACTGGCCGTTATCGCCGGCAACGCGGAAACATCGAGGGCAAATTTCCCGTTATTGTTCCTGTAGAACCGATCCTGGTACTTTCCTGCCGTCGTTTTAAACTCGGAGCTCCCGCTAACGCAATAGAGATCGAGGTCGTTGTCCTGGTCCGCATCAAAAAGCAGCAAGCCCATATCCTCCTGTTCTTTTGCCGGCAGATCGTCTTTCACAAACGAACCATCACTTTTTTGAGTAAACAAGGTGGCGCTCCTTCCCGCGGAGCCGCCGATTATGAAATCTTCCCTTCCATCCGCGTTCACGTCGCCAACGGTAATCCCGGGGCCACCCTGCGAATGCTTATGCGGCAATAAAAACTGTCCTTCAAGGAAGTCGACAAAATTCTCTTCCTCATGTTTAAATCTGATGTTGCATGCAGTGTGCGATTCTTCAAATATCACAGGTGAATCGCGTGTAAGTTTAGCCGCGGGCATGGCGTTCTTCTCGTCGAGCGTAATGACCTGGTTGACGGGGACGTTTTCCAATACCTGTATCCTTTCACCTGGCCACATCACTTTAACAGAATTCACCTTTCCGCCTTCCACTTTTCCAAGGCCGAAATGCTCCACATTCTCAACCGTCGATTTATACCCCCGTTGCGTCTGGTGTTCTGCGTAATACGTTTTGCCGCCGGCAGAAACCCAGAGCTTCGCCCCGAGACCCTGCAGGTTCCCCGCTTTTCCCGCGAGCCTGATGCGGAGAAAGTGATTACTGTCGTTCGCTGTATCCGTGATCGTATTGTTTTTATAAATAAAAGCTTCGTCGTTGATGTTGTTCGTAACAAGGTCCAGATCGCCATCGTTATCAAAGTCGGCGTAGGCGGCACCGTTCGAATAGGATTTCTGGCCGAGTCCCCATTCAGCGGCTTTGTCGGTGAAGGTCAGGTCACCATTATTCCTGAAAAGAAAATTCGGTTTGTTAACGCCGGATAGTTTTTCTACCTCATTGCGGATGGTGTTCATCCGGTTCCTGTCGGTGCTGAATAAGGACAGTTCCTTGCTATAGGCGATGAAATCCTGGTCGGTGATATCCTTGCGATAGCCGTTACCGACGAACAGATCACGATAGCCGTCGTTGTCGAAGTCCGCCAGCAGGCTGCTCCAGCTCCAGTCGGTGGCGTATATACCCGACAGGTATCCAATGTCACTAAAGGTATTGTTGCCATTGTTTACCTGTAACACATTCCGGATGTACTGATCCTGGTACCCGCGGCTTCGGAAAAGCATAAAACGATCGTAACCGATATTCGAAAACATAGTTTTCTGCCGGAGATTGTCATCCGGCAACATGTCGAGCGCCACGATATCGTTCAGCCCGTCGTTGTTGATATCGGCAATATCGACACCCATACCATTTTGCTCCTGGTGCTTGAGCATCGAAGCGATGTTGTTGGTAAAGGAACTGTTTCCGGTGTTGACATACAGGTGATCGTTCGAGATGAAGTCATTGGCAATGTAGACATCGGGGTAACCATCGTGATTGATATCATTCACCACAATACCCAATCCCCATCCCTCCGCCTGGATGCCGGCGTCTTTGGAGACTTCCTGAAACACAGGCAAACCGTTTTCACTTCCGTCATTCCTGAAAAACTTGTCTACGCTCTTACCCGTACCGTTGTTTCTTTGACCAACGATCTGGTTGCGGTTATAATATTCCAGCGCATTGGTCAGGAGATACATATCAAGGTCGCCATCGAGGTCGTAATCAAGAAAAGCCGCCTGCGTGGCGTAACTGGAATCGGCGAGACCCAGTTCTTCTGCTACTTCCTCGAACAGGGGAATGCCGTCGTGATCAACACCTTTATTGATAAATACAAGATTGGGAACAGAAGCACTGTCGATATGCGGCTGGATGGTGGACACATGAATATCCAGCAGGCCATCCTGGTTAATATCGGCCATCGCCACGCCCGTACACCATAGCCGCGTACTGACAGCGGCTTTTTCGGTTATATCTTCAAATCGGAAATTGCCCTTGTTAAGATACAGTTTGCTTGTAACCATATTCCCGGCAAAAAAAATGTCGGTCAGCCCATCGTTGTTGACATCCCCTGTACCCACACCCGCACCGTTGTAGATGTATTCAAAAGTAAGAACATTGAAACTATCCGTCTCCGTCAGCTGATTATTGAAAGATACATTTGTTTCGGTGGCCGGAAGAAGCTGAAATAATTTGTCCGGTTGTGATCGGGTGCAGCACACCAGCATTGCGCCAACACAAAACAGCAAGGTGCTTTTTAACAAAAACATATTCATATCGAAGAAAAATTGAAGCGTAAGAAGGATAACCGGGAGATAAGAAACCGGCAACGGTTTGTTAAATCTACATTAATCAAAAAAGAAATTAAAGAAAAAAAAGGAGTGAGGTTGTGCCCCACTCCTTTTAAAATATTAGGATTTGATCAATACCCGGGGTTCTGATCTTCCTGCGTCATCATGGCGTTGTTGTCAATTTCCTGTTGGGGAATCGGCACCAGTTCATGCTTGTTCTCGGTGAAGTAAGGAAAAGGTTCGAACGTCAGCTTATCCAGTCTTCTCCACCGTGCGAGGTCGCGATCCCGGATCTGCTCGCCGGCAAGTTCCACCCTTCGCTCGTGTACGATCGCGCGGAATACCTCCGCCGGACTATTCACCGGGTAATTGGCGGTAGGATAAGGCGGCATGTCAACACCTTCACGTGAACGGACCTCGTTCAGAAGATCGATTGCTTCATCATCAAAGCCGGTCGCATTTTGACATTCGGCCATGTTCAGCAGTACTTCTGTATACCGGATGATTCTCATGTTAATACCGGAACGCTGTTCTTCGTCGGCGGCTTTGTAAATTCTTTGGTATTTTTTCCAGCTAACCTTCGGGTCGTTCCCCTGCATGTCGGTGATGGTCTTAGTTCCGTTGTGATAGGTATCCCCGATAAAGTAGAATGACTGTGTATAACGCGGATCATCCTTGGGGTCGCCGTTTTCTGTCATTTCATACTCTTCCAGCAATGAAACGGAAGGGATCACATTTCGCCATGCGGTGGGGCCGTATTCCTGACCGCGGAACGTTACTTCTGTCTGCGTTCCCTGGCCGGTACCATCCCAACTGGAACCGCCGAAGTCATAGGAGAATGCGACCTCGAACAAGGACTCTGCATTGAATTCCATTTCTTCCCGGAAGTTTTCGATATAGGGAATTTCCTTCCAATCGTCGAACGCACCACTTTCGATAATTTCAGCGAGCAGAGGTTTTGCATCGGCATATAATCCCTGCTGCATATACACCCTCGCCAACATGGCCTGGGCGGCTTCCTTGTTCGCTCTTCCGACGTTGCTGGCGTCATACGATGCCTTCACCGGAAGCTTTTCAATGGCATCGAGCAGGTCTGCCGTAATCAGGGCATAGACTTCTGCTTCGGTGGCGCGTGGTTTATCTTCACCAATATCCGTAGCATAGGTTTCCATCAATGGAACGCCGCCGAACAATACGACCAGGTCGAAATACGCCCAGCCTCTCAGGAATTTGGCTTCACCGACGACCCTGTCCTTCAACTCATCTGTTACGTTCTCCGTCGCTTTGGGAGCATTTTGGATAACCTGATTGGCCTGATGGATTAACCGATACCATCCACGCCACACGCTGGTGAGCAGCGAGTTTGCGGGATCGTGCGTACCCGTAAGCAATTGCGCCCTGGGTGTTTCAAGCTGGCCTCCACCGGAGCCCATGTCATCGGATCTCAGGTCGTGCACAAAAAAGTACTCCCGGCACACGAGGTCGAGGCTCTGCAAACTTGAGTACACCGCGTTTACCGCCGCGACGATCTGCGCGCCATTTTTGTAAAAATCCTCCACTATTGCTTCGTTCGGGCTTACTTTATCCAGTATATCATCCTTACACGATATACAGATCGCAAAGACACCCGCGATTGTCATTATTAATTTTCTTTTCATTGCTGTTTTTTTTATGAGGTCAAACAATAATGCCTGCCATTTAAAATCCGATTTGAACGCCAAACACAATGCTGCGTGCCTGAGGATACTGGCCGTAATCGATCCCCTGTGTCAGTGACTGTGTCAGCGGAAGCGATAAATCCTCATTATTCCTGTTACCGATTTCAGGATCATATCCGCTTTCATATTTCGTGAGCGTCAATAAATTCTGCGTGGTGACATAGACCCGAAGCCGCGTCAGCGAATTATTGGTAAGCGATGCCAGGGAGCTGACCGGGATATTATAACCGATCGTTAGATTTTTGATTCTGAAATAAGATCCGTCTTCAATGAAACGGTCAGACGCTCTTGCATTGCCATTCGGATCTCCCGATACAGCCCGTGGAATATTCGTATCGGTATTTTCCGGCGTCCACCGGTCGAGCACGGCCGTGCCGGCATTGAACAACCTTGTCATACCCTCGAGGTCATACTTCACGACGCTGTAGATCTCGTTTCCGGAGACACCTTGAACGAAAAGGCCGGCATCAAAATTACCCCAGCTGGCCGTGAAGTTGATCCCGTACGAAAAATCAGGAAGGAAGTGTCCGATATTCTGTTTGTCAGAGCTGTTCAGGGCACCGTCCTCAGTGACATCCCTGAAACGCAGGTCTCCCGGCTTGGCATTGGGCTGCAGCGGTGACGATTCACCTTCCTGGAAGATACCATCCACGACGTAGCCGTTGAAGTATCCGATAGGCTTTCCAACTTCAGTTTTGGTCAGGTTATCGCCATACCAGTCACCGCTGGATATGGTTGTGCCTTCATCGCCGAGTGCCAACACCTTGTTCCTGACAACGGAGAAGTTACCCGAAATATTAAAGGTAAAATCGCCTTGAGATTTGTTGTATCCCAACTGAAGTTCGAACCCGCGGTTCTGAACCTCACCCAGGTTTGCGATGGGAAGTCCATCGTATCCGTAGGACAGGGGAACGGGGAGCGGCAGGATCATGTCGGTGGTCCTGTTATTAAAATACTCAGCCGTGAATGTTACTTTGTCATTCAAGAATCCAACGTCGACGCCAATGTTTGTCATGTGCGTCGTTTCCCATTTGATATTGCGGTTTGCCAGGGTCCTGATCGTATAACCCGCAGAACCAATGCTTCCGCCGTTGTCAAACTGATAGATCTGGTTACCGGAAATCGTGGACAGGAACGGATAATCATTGTTGCGCGTGAAATTATTACCCGTGAGTCCATAGCTTGCACGGACTTTCAGTTCGCTGATAAAATCGTCATCCATGAACGACTCTTCACTGACCCGCCAGCCAACAGATACGGCGGGATAGCTTCCCCATTTGTTACCTTTCGCAAACCGCGACGAACCATCCCTTCTGAAAGACGCGCCGAGTAAATACTTTCCGGCGTATTCATAATTTACCCGTCCCACGTACGAGATCAGGGCGGACTCTGAACGATTTCCATTAAAGGACACGTTTTCCAACGCGACGGGTACGGTGATGTCGTTTGACTGGGCATTGTTTCCCTGACCGGTTGTCTGATTGAACATGTAGGTTTGCCGTTCTGCAACCACCGTCGCACTCAAGGTGTGCTTGTCAAAGGTTTTATTGAATGAGAGTTGATTTGTCAGGATCGCCGAAACGAATTTCTGATCGTTTTGATTGACGCTTGCCGTTGCCCGGGATGAGTATCCACCCGTTCCGGTATTATATGCCGGCAAATGCGTATGCTGCGTGTAGTCTACGTAGTCTACACCACCCTGGAACCGGTACGACAGGAAGTCGAAAATCTTGACATCTACATAGGCGTTACCCAGGAACTTGAGCCTTTGCTGGTTCTGCTTGTCCATGCTGGCAACCCGCACCGGGTTTTCAGGATCGGAGGCATCAATACCCTGCGCGCCAAAAAAGCCGCCATAGTTCTCAGGGTTATGCACCGGGAAGTAAGGTGAGCTTCTGATGATGTGCTGCAGTTGCGTCCGGCCACCGGCGTTCTGCTCAACTTTTCTTTCATCATAAGCGATGTAGAAGCTTTGTCCAAAAGTGACGCGCTCGGAAATCTTGTGATCGGAATTAAACCGTGCATCACCGCGTTTGTACCCGGTGCCGAGCATAATTCCATCCTGGTCGAAATATCCAAAGGAGGCATACATTTTCGACCTGTCTGATCCGCCCGACATTTCCACTTTATGTTGCTGGATCGGGGCCACGCGGAACATTTCATCCTGCCAGTCAGTATTGGTTTGGCGGAAGGTCTGCGAGGTTCCGGGGTGAATCGGAAGATCGAGCCCACTTACAATCCTCGGTGGTACATCCGCCTCTCCATTGACAAGCAACTCAGTCGCATAATCAATATACTGCGGTGTATTCAGCAAATCCAGTTTTCTCCAGGCCTGCTCGACACCGTAGTAACTATCGAAGTTGACACTCAGCTTCTTATTGTTGGAACCACGCTTGGTCGTGATCAGAATCACACCATTACTTGCGCGGGAACCATAAATCGCTGCAGCGCTTGCGTCTTTTAAAACTTCCAGTGACTCAATATCCTTTGCATTGATGCTGTTCAGGTCACTCGTGGGAAATCCATCGATGACGTACAACGGATTCGCATTGTTAACCGTACCGACACCGCGGATCCGGATGATCGGAGCAGCACCGGGCGCACCGTTATTCACAACGGTAACACCGGCAACCCTGCCCTGCAATGCCTGTCCGACATTCAACACGGGCTGAACACTGATGTCTTCCGAGGATACCGAAGAGATGGCCCCGGTAACGGAAGCCCTTTTCTGTGTTCCGTATCCCACCACCACCACTTCACTCAATTGCTTCACGTCTGGCGCTAGTTTTATGTTGATCGTGG
>DASPJC010000323.1:0-8704 GCA_035628815.1 Ohtaekwangia sp.
ACTGGCTTTGTCCGCCACCATGTTGAGATAGGGTATGGTTCCAAGGTCAGGGAGGTTCGGATCGACAACATACTTCAGCGCGTCGTAGGACACATGGTGGATAAGGCTTGCTGCCGGGTACACAACGAGCGACGTGCCCACCACCAGGAATATATCGGCCTGCGATGCGTGTGTAGCTGCGATATCCATCAGGGGAACCATTTCGCCAAACCACACAATGTTCGGCCGGAGCTGCGAACCCTTTTCACAGTAGTCACCGAGGTTCAGGTCAGCACCCGCGATCGGATAGACCAGGCTTGGATCAACCGTGCTGCGCGACTCAAACAGACTTCCATGCAAGTGAATTACCCGGGTGGATCCCGCGCGCTCGTGAAGGTCGTCGACGTTCTGGGTGACGACGGTTACATCAAAGTATTCTTCGAGTTCCGCCACAACCTGGTGGCCGCGGTTGGGCTGGACTTCAAGGGCTCTCTTCCGGCGTTGATTGTAGAAATCCATCACCGTTGCAGGATCTCTGTTCCAGCCTTCTGGCGATGCAACGTCCTCTACCCTAAATCCTTCCCATAATCCGTTGGCGTCGCGAAAGGTAGGAATACCACTTTCCGCGCTGATCCCGGCACCCGATAGTACAACAAGCTTTTTCATGTTTACACTTGCAGAAAAAGGTTTCTCCGGCAACGACTAAACTATCCGGCTTTCTTTTTCCTTACAAATCCCCTGCCCTTCTTCTCGGGTGCAGCCGCGGCAAGCGTAACGCACTCTTCCAGGGTAAGTTCTTTTGGATCCTTGCCTTTGGGTATTTTTACGTTCTTCTTCCCTGCCTTGATGTACGGACCAAATCGTCCGTTCAAGACCTGGATGTCAGGATTCTCTTCGAACAGCTTGATCGTTTTGTTCGCGTCGGCTATGCGCTTGGCTTCAATCAGTTCGATCGCGCGTTCGGGTGTAATGGTATAAGGATCGTCCGTCTTGGGAATGGATACAAATTTTTTATCGTGCAACACATAAGGGCCGAACCGGCCGATATTGATGACCACCGGCTTCTCTTCAAAAAGTCCGAGGTCGCGCGGCATCTTAAACAGCTCCATGGCATCGGCCAACGTGATGTTCTCGATGAACTGACCTTGTCTTAAGCTTGCAAACTTTGGTTTTTCGCCGCCATTATCGTCCGGGTTCTCGCCGATCTGTACATACGCCCCAAACTTGCCGAGCTTGGCATAAACGTTCTTGCCGGTTTTGGGATCTGTTCCCAGTTCCCGGCTTTTGCCCACGGATGATCGTTCAACTTTCTCGGTTTTCGTTACTTTCTTATGAAAGGGTCCATAAAAATTATGGATCATTTTTTTCCAGTCCAGTTTGCCGCTGGCGATCTCATCGAACTCCTGCTCAATTTCCGAGGTGAACGAAAAATCCGTTACATCGGGAAAATGTTCGACCAGGAAATCGGTGACGATCATCGCCGTGTTCGTAGGGAAAAGTTTATTCTTTTCGGCACCGGTGATCTCTGTTTCCTCCGCTTTCCTGATCTTATCCTTGGCCAGTGTGAAAACATTGTACTTCCGCTCGACGCCCTCACGTGTTTCTTTCTCCACGTAACCGCGCTTCTGCACGGTTGTAATTGTCGGGGCATATGTCGAAGGGCGGCCGATGCCAAGTTCTTCCAGCTTTTTCACCAGGCTGGCTTCCGTGTAACGGGCAGCATGGCGCGAAAAAGTTTGCCGGGCCATCATCTGGTCAAGCTTCAGTTCCTGACCGATCGTTAACGGCGGCAGCACTTTACTGTTGTCTTCTTCATCCTCATCGTCGCCGGATTCCATGTATACTTTCAGGAACCCTTCGAATTTTATTACCTCACCCGTAGCGACAAGCGTCCTGGGATTGGTCGAAATACTGATGGTGGCGGTTGTCTTTTCAAGTTCCGCGTCGGCCATCTGGGATGCCAGTGCCCGCTTCCGGATAAGGTCGTAGAGGCGCGTCGCATTGCGGTCCATCCCCGGATCTTCTACCGCGAAGTCGGTGGGACGGATTGCCTCGTGGGCCTCCTGCGCGGAGGATGATTTCGTTTTAAATTGCCGCTGCTGGGCGAACTCCTTTCCAAAAGCCGACTGTATCTGGCGCATGGCACCATTACGCGCTTCATCCGACAGGTTTACGGAATCGGTACGCATGTAGCTGATCTTACCCGCTTCATAGAGCTTTTGCGCAACGACCATGGTCTGAATTACCGAGAATCCAAGCTTACGCGCAGCCTCCTGCTGTAGTGTGGATGTTGTAAACGGAGGGGCTGGTGAACGCTTCGAAGGCTTCGTCTGCAGGTCGGCGATCTTATACTTCGCGCCCATGCAACTTTCCAGAAATGCCAGTGCTTCTTCTTCTGTATCAAAACGCTCCCCGAGTTCCGCCACGAGTGTCTTTCCTTTTTCAAGATTGAACTCCGCGTTTACGCGATAGGAAGATTTGCTTTTGAACTCGGTGATTTCGCGCTCCCGGTCGACCACCAACCGCACCGCCACGCTTTGGACACGCCCTGCTGAAAGGCCGGTCTTTATTTTCTTCCACAAGATTGGCGACAGTTCATACCCTACCAGCCGGTCCAGCACGCGCCGGGCCTGTTGTGCATTTACAAGATCCACATCGATACCACGCGGGCTCTTGATCGCGTTAAGGATTGCATTTTTCGTGATCTCTGTAAAAACGATGCGACGTGTTTTTTTATCGTTGAGGTCCAACACCTCTTTCAGGTGCCACGAAATAGCCTCTCCCTCACGGTCCTCATCGCTTGCCAGGTAAACCATCTCGGCTTCATCAGAAAGCTTTTTCAGTTTCTGGATCACATCTTTTTTTTCCGGGCTGACCTCATAGGTCGGTTCGAAGTCGTTCTCGATGTCGATCGCGCCTCCTCCCTTCGGCAGATCCCGCACGTGGCCCATGCTTGACGTGACCTTAAAATCCTTCCCCAGATACCCTTCTATCGTCTTCGCTTTCGCCGGAGACTCTACTATTACTAAATTTTTTGACATGTCGATAAACGCTTGAATCGGACCAAATATCTGTAAATTTTTAAAAAATCAAATTTGAGGTGTTAATATTGGCCATTGACAACGATCAAAACACACCGCTCATAACCGCGTTTTATGGCCCGCTATCTTTACCTCCTTCGTCATGCTCAAAGTGTTGAGAGACAGCCGAATGAACGTGATCACGATCGTGAATTAACACCACGCGGAGCACAGGAAGCGATGATGCTTGGCGCACACCTGCAAAAACGAGGCGCAATGATCGACGTAATCCTGTCCAGCACGGCTGAACGCGCGAAAGCCACCGCTAATCTGGTTGGCGAGATGCTTAAATTCGATATGGAAAAAATTTTTCTTCATGAAGAACTCTTCGACGCCTCCACGCGTACCTTTTTTCAGTTTTTATCACAATTGAGCGACGACTATCAATCGGTGATGTGCGTCGGTCATAACCCCGCGATCTCCTACGTGGCGGAATACCTGACGCGCGCAGAGATCGGCGACATTTTCCCCACAGGGCTGGCCGTCATCCAATGCAATGTCCAGTCGTGGAAAGAATTGTCGCAGGGAACCGGCGAGCTGACAGACTACATTCACCCGTCTATATTGAACAATTCTTAAACCATCGGTGTAATAGCAGCATGGCGCAACAGGAAGATATCACACGCTTTGACCCCAATGGTCCCGGTATACACGGGAACCTGTTTGGACTGCCCTTTACGCCCGAAACATCTGCACTGGTAATCGTACCGGTTCCCTGGGAGGTGACCGTCTCGTATCATACCGGGGCAGCAGACGGGCCCGGCGCCGTACTTCAGGCCTCTTCACAGATCGATACATTTTCGAAAGATATTCCTGACGCATGGAAGGCGGGGTACGCAATGCTGGCTGTGCCGGATGAACTGGCCAGCGAAAGTAAAAAATTACGGTCGCTCGCCGCCCGGCATATTGCGCGCCTGGAAAACGGAGAATCATTCGAACGCACGGACCCGCTGGTGCTGAAGATCAACGAGGCCTGTGAGAACCTGAACATCTATGTCAAATCCACCACGCAGAAATACCTGAAGGAAGGAAAAATGGTGGGCCTGCTCGGGGGTGACCATAGCACCCCGCTTGGCTTTCTGCGTGCCTTAAGTGAGCAGCACAACCGCTTTGGTATCCTGCACATCGACGCGCATGCAGACCTGAGAAAAGCGTATGAGGGTTTCACCTATTCGCATGCTTCGATTATGTACAATGCACTGAAGCTTCCGGCTGTTGCGCGGCTTGTTCAGGTAGGCATCCGCGATATCTGCGAAGAGGAAGTAAATGTGATTGGCCGTTCCATGGGCCGCGTGGTGACTTTCTTTGATGAAGATCTGAAAGCGAACAAATTCTCGGGGATGACCTGGGCTGAAGTCTGCGATACGATCATCAGGAACCTTCCCGATGAAGTCTACATCAGCTTCGACATTGACGGGCTGGATCCTAAATTGTGTCCGAACACCGGCACGCCGGTCGCGGGCGGCCTGGAATTCTTTGAAGCAGTTTTTCTCCTGAAAAAACTAGTTCAATCGGGAAGGCGGATTATCGGATTCGACCTGAGTGAAGTTGCCGGCGGTCAAAGTGACTGGGATGCGAATGTGGGCGCAAGAATGTTATTTCAGCTCTGCAACTGGATGGCTGTATCGCAGGGAAAGCTTCGCACCATATGAAGTGTCACCCGTACTTTTTAGCATCAGCACTATATCAATATAAATATTCTTTTAACTTTGCCCCCCGGCAAGCCGGCACGACCAGCTCCTGCTGAACTCCCCCAGGACCGGAAGGTAGCAAGGGTAGGCGGTTGTAGCGGTGCGATGCCCGGTTTGCCCTTTTTTTGTCACTACGCTGAGATGCAACCCGATCGGCCAATCAACCACAGCTAACTATAACTTTTAAAAACGAACCCAACACATGAAATTCTTTATTGACACCGCAAACCTGAAGGAAATCCAGGAAGCCTACGACCTGGGTGTTCTGGACGGCGTAACGACCAATCCTTCGCTGATGGCCAAAGAAGGTATCAAAGGAGCGGATAACATCCGGGCACATTACAAAGCAATCTGCAATATTGTCGATAACAACGTCAGCGCAGAAGTTATCGCCACCGATTTCGACACCATCATGAAAGAGGGTCGTGAACTTGCCAAGATTGATGACAAAATTGTCGTTAAGGTTCCGATGATCAAGGATGGCGTGAAAGCCATTAAAAAATTTACCAGCGACGGAATCCGTACCAACTGTACGCTGGTCTTTTCTGCAGGCCAGGCTATTCTTGCAGCAAAGGCCGGGGCGAGCTACGTATCGCCGTTCATCGGCCGGCTCGATGATGTCGGTACCGACGGCCTTGATCTGATCGGTCAGATCGTTTCGATCTACAACAATTATGGTTACGACACGGAAGTACTCGCCGCATCGGTTCGTCACACCATGCACCTGATCCAGTGCGCGGAACTCGGCGCGGATGTGGCCACCTGCCCGCTCAGCGTTATTACGGGTTTGCTAAAACATCCCCTGACCGACAGCGGCCTGGAAAAATTTCTTGCCGATCACAAAAAAGTGAACGGCTAGTCCAGGACGAAGCATTTTCAATATGCCGGTATCCCGTCTATATTTGTGCGGATACCGGCATATTCATTTATTATAAGCTCCTATGTTTTCAACTGATCCTGTCGTAAGCGTCAAGGAAGCCAGTATCTTACAGGACTACCACACCGTTCTGGAGGATATTAGTTTCGATATCGATAAAGGCGAGTTTGTTTACCTCGTGGGCCGTACAGGTTCAGGTAAATCTTCCCTGCTGAAAACACTGTATGCAGACCTTCCCCTGCGCGCCGGAAATATCAGCGTCGCGGGATTTGACATCCGCAACATTAAAAGCGCTGAAGTACCCCTGTTGCGGCGGAAACTGGGAATCATCTTCCAGGATTTTCAGCTCTTTAACGATCGTACCGTGGCTGAAAATTTAATGTTCGTCATGAAAGCTACAGGCTGGCGTGATACTACAAAAATGCAATCGCGGGTCAACGAGGTGCTCATTAATGTAGGGTTGGGATCCATCGAAAAGAAAATGCCGCACCAGCTCTCGGGCGGCGAACAGCAACGCATTGTCATTGCCCGGGCACTGCTGAACGAACCGAAGATACTGGTTGCCGATGAGCCAACCGGAAACCTGGACCCGGAGGTTTCGAACGGCATTATCAAGATCTTCCAGCAGATCAACAAAAGTGGTACGGCCGTCCTTATGGCCACGCATAGCTATGGTCTCATCAAAAGGTTTCCTGCGCGTGTTCTAAAATGTGAAGGTGGAAAGGTGCTGGATTCCGCAAAACAAAACTTTGAGCTGACAACAGAGCAGTAACACTTGCTGATACTTCGTCAGACACGCTTATCTTTTTTGTCCGCTTTATCAAATTCTTTTTCCAGCTTACCGAGTTGCTGATTCAATAAATCTATCCTGACGAGCAGGTTGAGAACCAGTGCGTCCTTCACTTTTTTGCTGGGCCGTGTTTTGATCTCTTCCTTCAGCACCATGTACATCGCCTCGAGTTGTTTAAAATCCTGCGTAAAGCCATTAAGGCCTTCGTTCTTCTGAAACGCGTCGATGAGATCCACCTTTTCGGATATCTGCTGTACATAAAACGCCTCCACATCCGTGAATTCCTTCAGCGCCAGTTCAGCATTGGGTGGCGTAGTATTTTTTGGCACGAGCAGATACACCGTGATTGCCATAAAGACGATGGCGGCGGCGCGCCAGATGCCTACGGAATTCCACCATCCGTTGCGACCATTGCGAAATGATCCGGCAATATTTTTCCAAACCTTTGCCGGCGGCTCCTGATCGTCAAAAGCATTCCGGTTTTCGCGGATAAAATCTTCGAGCTGATCTTTCATACACTTTCTTTTAAAATTTCCCTGAGTTTATTTTTCGCCCGGTTCAATTGGGATTTCGAAGTCGATATGCTGATGCCGATAATACCGGCGATCTCTTCATGGTCATACCCCTCTATTAAATAGAGAGACAGAACAGTGCGGTACCCATCCGGAAGCCGTGCAATGGCCTTTCGCACGCGATCAACGGTTAGTTCGTCCTCCAGGTCGGGCATTTCGGGGGCTGCGACATCCCAGTCATCCGACTCCGGCCAAGCCTCATGCTTCCGCTTCTGGAGCGCGGTAATGGCCTTGTTTACCACGATACGTTTAAGCCACGCGCCGAACGAAGCATCCGCCCGATAGTTGTCGAGGTTTCTGAAAGCACTGATAAATGCCTCCTGTAACACATCTTCCGCATCATCCGTATTCCCGGCAATTCTCAGAGCCGCATTATACATTGCCTTCGCGTACAGCCGGTACAATTCATAATGCGCTTCCTGGTCGCCCGCCCGGCAACGATCGATCAATTCCGCATGGATATTCAATACAGGATGCTCCAAACCTGCTGGCAGTTCTTGGTATGTGGCCTAATGACAAGGTAAAATTAAAAAGGTTGCAGCAGAAGGACCCGTTACTTAACGATGTTGAGCGGATTTTTAAGTCCTTTGTAGGAGGTCAGCTCCACGCCGGCGCTTCCCACGAACATTTCGGCGTCTATCTTCAAGGGAATGCGGTTCTTATCGTCAGAAAACCAGGCAGTTATGGAATTTTCGCCATCGAAAAGCTTATTCTTGGGCATGACCGGGCGAAAGACGAGCGCCCTTACTTTGCCGACCTTGAGCCGGACGGTCTCTTTTCCTTTATAAACAATCTTCAGCTTGTAAAATTCGTCTTCGAAGAAGCCGGTGACCAACACGGTGTCGTTTACCTTGAGCTTCGAAAAATCCATTACGCGGAGGTAGAGAAAGCCGCTGATCATGTCCCGCACATGCGCAGGTGCCTCATAGTATTTCGGCTCCTTCATCTTTCCCTTTTTGTCCAGGCTTTTAACCTCGATTTTGCGGGTTTTATGGTCAAAAGAAGTCCACTCGTCCTTCTTATAGCGACCTTCACGGATCTTCCGGTAAAACTGGTGGGGTACCAACGCGGCTGTATCCACATAGGCGCCCCAGCTGTCGTTAACATCGGCAACCCAATCGACCATTCCAACGGTCTTCCCGTTCACATCGACCTTAAAGCAGTCGCGCCCGTTAACCTTAAAATATTCAGGATGGATTTTGGCGCTGCCCCTTCCCACAGTAAACATCCCGTACGTCATTTTGAAGTTGATTTCCTCTCCCCTGGTAAAGCTCTCATTGCGCACATATTTATAAGTCTCCTCTTCGTCGCTGACAAAGGCGGAGAATATAAAAAATGACAAAAAACCGAGGGCCAACTTCTTCATACTTAAAATTACACGGCGCGGCACAGGCGCTGATGACAAGGTACAAATTTCAAAGGATGTGCCAACATCTACCATAACGCGCGTCAGATCCTTTGACGCTTAAACGGATACATTATTTTCGCGAAGAGCCTCATTCAGCGATGTTTTTTTATCCGTACTTTCTTTTCGCTTGCCAATGATGAGCGCACATGGGACATGAAATTCTCCTGCTGGGAAAGTTTTTGCATAGGATCCCGGAATAACGACCGACCGCTCAGGCACATATCCTTTATGTTCGACCGGCTGGCTACCCGTTACATCAATGATCTTTGAGCTGGCGGTCAGCACTACATTGGCACCGAGCACCGCT
>DASPJC010000324.1:0-6298 GCA_035628815.1 Ohtaekwangia sp.
TTCCTCAATGGATTCGATATACTCGCCTGGAACTACCGCAGTTGCAGCGGGGAAGTCAACACACAATTGCGATTCTACCACAGCGGCGCCACCGATGACCTGGACGCAGTGATACAGCACGCCCGAAAACAATACCCGGAAATTTTTCTCATCGGGTTCAGCCTTGGCGGGAATATCACGCTGAAGTACCTGGGCGAACAGAACCCGTATCCCGAGATAAAAAAAGCGGTTGCCTTTTCGGTACCGCTCAATCTTTACACCAGCTGCCTGAAGATCGGGGAAAAAGCAAACCGGATCTATGCACGAAGATTTCTTAACAGTTTAAAAAATAAAGTGCGCTGCAAGGCAGTGGCATTTCCGGAACTCGATGTCAATGGACTGTCGGACATCAAAACCATCAAAGCTTTCGACGACCGTTACACCGCGCCGCTGCATGGCTACCGGGATGCCCTCCATTACTACGAACAATGCAGCTCGCTGCATTTTCTAAGCGAGATCAAAACGCCCGCACTGGTGGTCAATGCGCTGAACGACCCGTTTCTCAGTGAGGAATGCTTTCCGCATGATAAATTCCGGGATCATCGCTTTGTCAGAATCGAGCACCCGCAGTTCGGGGGCCATGTCGGATTCACACAATTTGGAAAAAACGGAATATTTTGGAGTGAAGCCGTGGCGATGAACTTTCTCAACCGGTAATCCTGATTATTTTTACATGAATGATCGATCGCTACACGATAACGGCAACACCCGAGAAATTAAAGGAACGCTTCTCCATTGAAGTTCATCCCTCCTACCAGCCCAAATTCAACGCTGCGCCCACGCAGCTTCTCCCGGTCATCACGTCAGACGCCCCGCAGGGGATGGCAATCTTCTATTGGGGAACATCGCCGGAATGGTCGAAAAACAAGACGCTGAGCGAAAAGATCATCAACATCAGGGCGGAAACCATCCCGGAAAAGCCGGCGCTGAAGCGTTCCATGATGCGCGGCCGGTGCATTGTTCCTGCTGATGGATTCTATGCCTGGAAAAGAGCCGGTAAAAAATCACTGATCCCTTACCGGTTCGTCAGCTCGGCCCAGGAGCTATTTTCATTCGCGGGATTATGGGAGGAGTTCGAGGACACGGACGGCAACGAGCTACACACCTTCAGCATTATCACGGTAGCTGCAAATCAACTTGTTTCTTCTATTCATGACCGGATGCCGGCGATGCTCGATGCGGCGGGTGAGCGAACCTGGCTGGATAAAGAAAGCAGCGAATCGGTTTTGCTGAATACACTCCAGGCCTATCCGCACGGCAAGATGAATTTGTACTCCATTTCGCCACGCATCAGCGATGCGAAGATCGACCTTCCCTCGCTTATCCTTCCTTCGCCGCCTTCGGATCAATATGGCAATCTTACCCTTTTTGATTAGGCGTCAGAACCCTTCATCATCGTCCTGCGGTTCTTCTTCGGCCGGCGGGACTTCCTTCGGCGCCTTTACCTTCTTCTCCTTTTTCTTTTTCGGCGCTTTCTGTTTCGGCGCGGCAGTTTCATCTGTGGCCGGTTCGGCTGACTTGTCTTTCTTCAAAAACGAGAACGGCCCTTTCTTCTTGGGCGCAGGCTGAGGCTGACCCTGCTGCTGTTGTTGTAACTGCTCGTCCTCGTCAACATAATCAAAGTCTGAATTCGGATCTACCGGCGGCGGCAATGCCGTGGTATCAGTGGAGACTTCTTCTTTCTTTTTCTTGTTGAAGATATTCTTAAAGAATCCGAAGAATCCTTTCTTTCCCTTTTTACCCTTCGCGGATTTTCCACCGGCTTCAGCACCTTGGTTTCTGTGGGCGAGGCGCACATCGGGCAGTACCAGGTAGTCACGCAGATACCACATGTAATTGTCCTGTTGTACGTTGAATCGGACCTCCCTTACGGTATAGGAAGGCGTCTCGGCAACATACCTCCCGCTGACAGGATCGTACATCAGACTGTCGGGGAAATTGTATTTTAACACCCTGACTTCCCGGTCCTTGGAAATGACATAAACGCTATCCTCCTCGGCCGCTACAGTATCTTGCGGAACATCAACAATGTAAGTGCTGTCGATGACAGAGCGCGCCGCGAGATCGAGTTCGGCGCCGGGCACGATACCATCATCCCCTTCGTAATTGGGATCAAGCGAATCCGGCAGCGTTACGTAGACCGGCTTCATGGCCACGGTCTGCATATTGCGGATCTTTTGCTGGTAAGAGACGTTCTCGGCCACCAGGTACTTGTTCTTGCTGGCTGTGAGGATCTTAGGAGTGGAATCTTCCTGAAAATAACTGAATTTCTTTCGCAGTTCGTTCCTGTCGTAAATAAATGCACTCTGATAAGCAGGGCATATCATGCGCTGGGTGCAGCCACTTAAGAGGAGGTTCGCGCAGAGTAATGCAAAAAATGCCCTAATCATGGACAGGCTAATTCAAACAAAAATAGAGATTTTAACCAGAAGTATTCCAATAATGGACGATTTGTAACCGTTTCAGTGCAACCCATGCGTATTCTAACGCCCGTTAAGGCGTTTTCGCATCAAACAGATCATATTTCGGGCAGGGGCCACCCTGACTCATTATAGGGGAATATTGCGCCGGAAAGGCTATGCGGCACGGATGAAGGGTCTGAACGCCAGGCTTGCGAAAGGGTGTTAAAGCAACCGCTTCAGGATAAGGTATATAACCGCTCCCAGAAATATAAGGATGGAGAGCTTGTTCACGCCGTGCATCATCTTCAGGCTGAAGTTCTTCGGGCGGTTAGGGTCGCTGCGTCGGAAAAAATAACCTCCCACCTCACCCAGCCGGAAAAAATTTTTCCAGGAAGTTTTCTTGTGTTGGGTTGTCTGCGGTTGCTGTTCCATGATAAAAATCGGTATGTTTTTTCACGATTGTGGTTCGATCCAGTCGCCATGTTCCCGGATGAGTTCAATCAATTCGTCAACAGCTTCAACAGTTGGAACGTTCCGGCGAACCACCTCTTTTCCTTTGTACAACGTTATTCTGCCGGGGCCGGATCCGACATAACCGTAATCGGCATCAGCCATCTCTCCCGGACCGTTCACGATGCATCCCATGATGCCGATTTTAATGCCCTTCAGGTGACTCGTCCTTGACCGTATACGGGCCGTCGTCTCCTGCAGGTCAAACAACGTACGGCCACACGACGGACAGGATATATATTCCGTTTTGGAAATGCGCGTGCGGGTAGCCTGCAGGATATTAAACGCCGTGTCGTTGACAAATTTATCCGGGGCGCAGCTGCTGGCGGAAATGAATATCCCGTCTCCCAAACCGTCAACAAACAAACCGCCAAAATCCGTCGCTGCATAAAGCTGGAAGTCCTCTTCGGTCAGACCTGAGTAGGTACGCCCGATCACGACGGGAACATCGCAGTTCATATTGATCAGGTCAACGAACAGTCGCCGCTGTTCAGCCATCCCGTGAGCGTTGAAGGTATCAATAAACAAAACGGCCGTTTCATCCGCTTTTAATCGTTCGACAAGCGATGGCGAAATGTCCTTCAGCAGCGCATGAATAAAATTGAGTTTTTCAGAAGTTTCGGCACCGCTTAAATAGGTTTCAGCATCAATAAGCGGATACGACCTTTCCTTTTCCCTGTTCTTCAGCCATGCATTATGGTTATAGATCAAACCCAGCGTGCCGGGAATTTCAAAATCTATTGTGCGATCGCCCAGGAACAGATAGTCGCAGGCGCGGTCCGTAATGTTCCACTTGTCCAGTGGAATCGAATACAAATAGCCAAGTGCAAATAAACTTGCCGGCGTTATCCGGTCCTTTCCCGACAGATCGGCGATGACGCGGGGAACAGGATGGCCTCCGCCAAGATTAACTACCCCCCGGGTAGTCCTGCGGTTATACGCAAAGGGAGTTATAGGATAGTGAACGACGGGAGGAATGGGATCGTGACCTGCACGTGTGTCATATCGCTTTGCCAGGGCATATGCGACTGGCACTTCTGCTTCCGGTTCCTCTGTCAGGGAAACGCGTATTGTGTCGCCGAGTCCGTCTTCCAGCAAAGTTCCAATACCCACCGACGATTTGACACGGCCATCCTCGCCATCACCGGCTTCCGTTACGCCGAGGTGTAGCGGGTAAGGCTTCAAACCTTCTTCATCAAGTTTCTGAACCAGTAACCGGTACGCCTGCACCATCACCTGGGGGTTGCTGGATTTCATGGAGAGCACCACATCGAAATAACTTTCGTCCTCGCAGATGCGCAGGAACTCCAGGGCGGATTCCACCATCCCCACGGGACTGTCGCCATAACGGCTCATGATGCGGTCTGACAACGAGCCATGATTGGTACCGATGCGCATGGCCGTACCGTATTCCTTGCAGATCCTGATCAGGGGAACAAACTTCTTACGGATCCTGTCCAGTTCTGCCTGGTAGGACGACTCAGTGTATTCAATGGTCTCGAATCTTTTTTTATCGGCATAGTTGCCCGGATTGATCCTCACTTTTTCCACGACCCGTGCTGCCAGTTCCGCAGCGTTGGGTGTGAAATGGATGTCGGCCACAAGGGGGGTATAAATGCCTTTCCGACGCAGCTCTTTTTTGATCACTTCCAGGTTCTGTGCTTCTTTAACACTCGGCGCCGTGATGCGGATGTATTCACATCCCGCGGCTACCATGCGCATGGCCTGTGCCACCGACCCGGCGGTATCCATGGTGTCGACGGTGGTCATGGACTGCACCCTGATCGGGTTATCGCCGCCCATCGCGACGTCGCCAATGTTTACCGGGATCGTTTTTCGCCGGCTATACTGGACGAGGCTGTTGCAATATTGCTTGACCGCTGCGATTTCAGGATTCACGATAGCTTTTATTAACCATCAAAAATAATCTTAAAAGCCGAGATTGTTCAATGCGGCATTAATGTTTGAGGAACAAAATGCCCAGGTACAGACGCCTGCCTCCTTATGGCAATGGAAAAAGGATTGAAAAATTACATATGCAAAGCGTTGCCTGAATTTATCAGAACCGGTCGCTCGTGAATCCTTAAAATTGATATTATTTTTAATCTAAGAACCCTAATTGAGCTAACCTGATGCAGGCCAAAGGCAATATCGTACTGTACAACACGAGGATCTACGAAGAAGAAAATCTTCACCCCGAACAGTTCTATCACAAGGTAAAACGCGTCAAACGCATCCGAACCTCCAAGCATCTCAAGTTCACTTTTCTGCCCACGTCTGCCAAAGACCTGGAGCGCAACCTGAAGCTTTGGGAGTACGCCAACGGGAATCTCAACGCGCTTAACTACGATCACAAATATTTCATCATCATGTTCCCGGAGTGGCTGTACCTCTTCCTCCGCTTCTCGACGTACCAGAATGTCATGGATTGCATCACCGGCGCGCTCACCGGACTTTACGCGGGCGAGCCGGGTCAGCGTCAGAAGATCGAAAGCAAACTTGAGCGCTCATTGCTGCTGAAGGTGAAGGAAAATTTCGAGACACATTTCAGCGAGTTCGAGGACTTTAGTTTTATCGTGGCAGAGGACTGGGACCTTGCCGATTCGATCAACGACTATTATTTTACGAAAAGAAAACGCTTCATGTCACGGTTTGATTATTTCTTCCGCGATAAATGTGGCAACCCGATCATACTCCCTCATATTTATCCGATCTACGAACCCCGTTACGAAAACTCACGCTTCGCCAAAGGTTCCTTCGACGTCCCGCTCGTAAATTCTTATTTCAGTAAAAGCGACTGGAAGCGTATTATCCAGGGCGACTCCAAAGACGAGCTCATCAGGATGGAAAGCGAGGAGGAGCCGTGGGATCACTGGAAGAAAAATTTTCTTAAAGACAACAACCTGAGCGTCCGTTAAGCAATCATTGTCAGATGTCGCCCAACTGCGGTCGGATGATGATCTCTTCCACCACACTGCGTCCCGACAGCGTGTAGGCCGAGAAAATTGTTTCAGCGATATCTTCCGCCGTCATGAATCTTTCATCCGGAAGGTCGGTTCCCTCCCAACTTGCGGTCATGGTTGCGCCCGGCATTACCGCGGTGACACGGATACCTGTCGCCTTGAGTTCTTCGCGAAGACATTTTGAAAATCCAAGCAACGCAAACTTTGAGATGGCATACGATCCGCCATTCGGGTAAGCCTTCAGGCTGGCGATGGAACACATATTGAAAATATGACCGCGCTTCTGGTCCTGCATGATGGGGACAATGCCGCGGGTTGCATAGTAGGCGCTATACAGGTTATTCACGATCATGCTCTCCAGCGTGCCCTCGGGTTCGGTGGCAA
>DASPJC010000325.1:0-3119 GCA_035628815.1 Ohtaekwangia sp.
CAAGGTCTAGCCTACCATATCTTGAAAACCGCCCTGCCCCCCAGTTCTCAATACCGATTACAGAAACGGAATCGTTACCCTGCTTTAGAAGGCGATGCTCATTCAGTAGAAGGTCGAATCCCATCTCTCTGTGGGCGGCATAAAGATCTTTAAGGTTGCGCTTTTTCGCTTCAGGAGAAGGCCAGCTTTTGTAGTCACCGTAATCATGGTTTCCGGTAACTGTGTACACTCCGAGCGGTGCACGCAGCTTCCCGAAAACGTCGATGTACTCGCGGACTTCAGCGCTTTCGTTGTTAACCAGGTCGCCGGTGAAAAAGATCACATCCGGTTTTTCCTTCAGGAACATTTCCACTCCACCTTTGACCGCGGTCTTGTTAAAAAAACTTCCTGAATGAATATCACTGAGCTGCCCTATCGTCATACCATCGAATGCCTTCGGAAGATTAGGGAGGTACACGGTTTTTCGCCTGACGCGATAATCGTGCGCGCCGCTTATTACCCCATACGCCATCGCGCCGAAAGGAACCGCTGTCGCAACAAGCGCAGCTTTCGAAAGAAATTCGGACCGCGATATTGTGTCGCCAGGCAACTCGCCCGATCCGCCCCGGTAGAAAAACTTCGCTGCAAATTTCACTGCGCGCTGCAGATCGTCTATAAACAAAATTATGATCCCGAAAATTTTCGACAGGTATATGGCGAAGAAACCTGTAAGCAGAAATGACCGCGCGGTGTGCGAAAGGCTATCCGGGTTACCCAGGACATAATAGAGGATCGCGGAAATACAAAACACAGTAGGCACCCAAAAGGCATACCGGATACCTTGTTTCCATCCAGAGGACCAGTCTCTGGTCACTGTCACGATTGCCTGATATATGTAGATGTCAATGAGCAGCAGCGCTGCGATGAATATGATCCAAAACATAAGTCTGTTTGCCATAAAAAAAAATCGCCTTAATGACTAAGACGATTTTTTTAGAGTTTTAGTTTTTTGACTTAACTACCTCAGACCGGCATCGAGGACGTCACCGCGTGGTTCAACTGCGCTCGATACAGCAGGCCGGATACCGGTGATGCGCTCTTTTAGTTTCGCAACCAGCAAATACATTACCGGCACAAGTATCAGCGTTAGAACGGTTCCGAACAACAGTCCGAAGATCATAGTCCAGGAAAGCGGTCCCCAGAATGCCACGTTGTCGCCGCCGAAGTAAAGGTGAGGATTTAATTCAGTGAATAAAGTGACGAAATCGATGTTCAACCCTACCGCAAGAGGGATCAGACCGATCGTCGCGGCGATAGTTGTCAGCAGCACCGGCGTCATCCTTGTTCTTGCTGCTTCGATAATCGCCTCATAGAGTGGTACACCTTGCGACCTCAGCAGCTCAGTGAATTCTACAAGGAGAATCCCGTTCCGTACTACAAGGCCGGCAAGGGCCATGATACCGACACCGGTCATGACAATCGAAATCTCCATACGGAACAACGAGAAGCCGATAAGAACTCCAATAAGACTGAAAATGATTTCCGAAAGGATAATCACTGGCTTGCCTACTGAATTGAACTGAATCACAAGGATCATAAACATGAGCGCGAACGCCAATGCGAAAGCAAGACCCAGGAAGCTGCTGGTTTCTTTCTGATCTTCCTGTTCACCAGTCATCTGAATCGTGACGCCGTCAGGAGTCGCGAAATCATTGAGCCGGCTTTGAATGTCCGCCACTACTTCGTTGGCGTTGTAATCACCGAGCACGTTCGACGAAAGGGTGATCACGCGCTTTTGATCGATACGCTTGATACCCGCATAGCTGTTGGAATAATCCGCGGTCGCTATAGCTGAAAGCGGCACCTGTCTCACGACTCCTCCTGATGCCATATCCCTATAGATGATCGGCGTATTCATAAGCGTGTTGACGTCATTCCGCTGATCCTCGCGAATTCGAAGCTGGATCGGATAGTCGTCATTCTCGTCGCGGTATTTCGAAATCTCCCTCCCATATACGGCGGTGTTCAAAGCGTCGCCTATAGCATAAGTCGAAATCCCTTCACGATTTGCTTTCTCACGGTCGATATTGATGGCGATCTCTGGCTTGTCAGCCTGGAAATCGGATTTCAACTCTTCAACGCCAGGCACCTGTTGCTGGTCGAGATAACGCTTCACTTCATTTGCCGTACTTACCAAAAGGTCGAAATCATCCGCAGCGATATCAATGTTCACCGGCTTGCCCGTAGGAGGACCGTTTTGTTCCTGATTCACGGAAATCTCGGCACCTTTAATTCCTTTCACCGCCTCGCGGATTTTGTCCAGGAAGACTTTGGTGGAATTGCCATCGCGCTCAGCAAACTTCACAAAGGCAACTGAAACTTTCCCGAGGTGAGGGCTGGACACTCCCCCGACATCAAATGGATTCTCACTTGCACCGATAGCCACGTTCGAAATGACAGACTCTACCATCGGATTGTCGGCACCAAGCGTTTGAATAACGCGGTTCTCCACCAACTGTGTTACTGAATCCGTGACTTTCTGATGCGTGCCGATTGGCATCCGGATAAACGCGTAGATAAAATTCGGATCACCACTTGGGAAGAAAACCACTGGTGGCTTCATTATTCCGGTAAATACCAGCGAGAATATGAAGAGCACGACGACGCTTAGCGCAATGTAAATCGGTCTGTAACGTGTGAGGCACCATGTTATCAGTCGTCTGTACGTTTCCTGTACGCGTGGCCACGCTTTGGTCTGGAACGCAGAAATAACTTTTTCCAGAACAAAATGATGCAGCGCATAGAGCAGATACATCAGCACCACAAAATTTCCAAGCCCGACATTAATGAGGTAGGACACCAATGCGATTCCGGCAAAGATGATCGTTGTTACCTTGAAACCTTTGGTCAACTTAGACGATCCGTCGTGGTGTCCATCATGATGATGCGGCTTCATAAAGTCAGCGGCAAATACCGGGTTGATGATGTACGCAACAAGCAACGAGGCAAGCAATGCAACGATGAGCGTAATTGGCAGATACATCATAAATTTACCGATGACACCTGGCCAGAAAGCCAGCGGTATAAACGGTGCCAGCACAACAAGCGTACCTGTCAACACAGGAAGAAAAACTTCACCG
>DASPJC010000326.1:0-4677 GCA_035628815.1 Ohtaekwangia sp.
CCGAGCCCCCGCGGAATAAATGATAAATATCCGGCAGGATGTGAACATCGGGATCGTTTGCCACAGCTGCCGCCATCAACACCTGGCCCAGGTGGTAGAACGAAGGCGATGCGCCCCAGAATTCCAGTTGCGGCATCACACCCGTCTGACGACCAAGGTCAAGAATATTTTTGTAGCGTTCGCCTACCTTAAACAGGTCGAGCGGTTCACCAGCTTTTACACCGGCCGGCGCTGCGGCAATGCGTTTACAGCCCAGCTCACGCATCATTTCCATTTCCTCGCGCAGCTGTTTAACACCCGCTTCTCTTTGTGCATCGTCGTTCACCATCCACGGTGCAAAACCGATAGCATTTTCCACAGTCACATGGTTGTCGTCGATATATTTCTTTAACGTCGCAAGCGAATTCCCCTCCTCCTTATACGCTTTCACTTCCGGGATCCACAACTCAAGACTATCATAACCGGATTTTGCCGCGATCTCAATGGTCTTTTTCAGTCCCGGCTTTTGCCCACTGATGGTACTCGTATTCAAACAAAACTTGAATTTCGCTGCCGCTTTCTTTTTCTCCTCTGCAACGGTAACGCCCGGAAGCATCATGGCACCGGCAACAAGCCCGAGGGATTTAATGGTGTCTCGTCTATTCATATTGTATGTGATTCTTTTTTGCCACCTTTTTAAAAGGCATCGGGGCTTGGGCCTTGTGTGAATATGATACAAAAACTTTAGGCGTTTCAATACTCAAATCCGAAACTCGCAGCCCCGACTTCCGCGCCGGGTCCTGTGTGGAGGTGAGGTTTTTTTAAATGTTCAGGATCCCGCCGCAAAACTTACAATACACGGCATCCGAGTCATGTTCCTCGCGCATACAATGCGGACACACCTGTGTGCTCAGTTTTTCTCTTGACTTAAGCTGCACCATTTCCGCCGATACGATGCCGGTTGGAACGGCAATGATGCCATAACCGAGGATCATGATCATGGAAGCAAGGGCTTGACCAAAGGCTGTCTGCGGGGCGATATCGCCGTACCCAACCGTTGTCATCGTTACGATCGCCCAGTAAATACTTTTCGGAATGCTGGTGAAACCGTTCTCACGTCCTTCTACCAAAAACATGATCGTGCCGGAAATAATAACCGTCATCAGTACGGTCATGAGGAAGACGCTGATTTTATGGCGGCTGGCAAACAGTGCTTTCTGCAAGGTATTGCCGGCACCAATGAATCGCGCAAGTTTCAGAATTCTGAAGACGCGCAGCAAACGGATGGTACGGATCACGATCAGCACCTGTGCGCCGGAGATGAGAAGCGCCAGGTATGCGGGCAGGATCGAAAGGAAATCAACGATTCCCAGGAAGCTGAAAATGTATCGTTTCCGGTTGTGTACGACCAGTATGCGAAGGATATATTCCAGCGTGAATATCCCGGTGAACGCCCATTCGAGGATATAAAAAAATCGGATCACGGACGGGGGAAGGCCCGGTATGCTCTCCAGCATGACTGACAGGGTACTGAGGATTATCAAAGACAGGAGCGTGATGTCAAATAACTTCCCCGAAGTGGTGTCGGCTTCAAAGATGATCTCATAAAGGCGCTTCTTCCAGGCGGGTTGATTGTGCGGCATGCACGAATATAACACCTGGCGTCGAATGATTCAGGAAGAAAGTAAAAAAGACACACGCACACATTTTTATATTGTCGTCCACCGGCATAAATTCTTTTGGTTTTTCCGCCGGCTTGTCGTAAAATGAATTAAAACCGGGCATGACGCCAGTACGTGTAACGCCGATGCTTTTCGGGGATCGGCATTATAGCAAGGAAATCGACCCGGTGCGCTGACATGAATTGAAACTTCCAAGACCTGCCTTTAACCATGAAATCAGAATCGCCGGCAATAACCGCCGAAAAAATAATGAGGCCTCACGACGAAGCAACGGTAACCGTTCGTCGGATCGCGTCGATCGATATCCTGCGCGCACTTACTATGGTGCTCATGATCTTTGTCAACGACCTCTGGTCTCTGCAGGGAATACCGGCTTGGCTGGAGCATGTCGAAAGCGGTGTAGATGGGATAGGCCTTGCTGATGTGGTATTCCCCGCCTTTCTGTTTATTGTAGGATTGTCGATTCCTTTTGCGATCGACAATCGACGAAAGAAGGGCGACACGGACTGGCAGCTTATTCAGCATGTGCTGGTGCGCACCGTTGCGCTGCTGATGATGGGTTTGTTTCTGGTGAACGGTGAAAGTATCAACGCCGAGGCTACCGGTCTTCCACGCCTGGCATGGAATACGATATGCTGTGTGTGCTTTATTCTGATATGGAATACCTATCCGAAAACATTGAGCCAAAACCTGGTTTATGGTCTCAAGGCGGCCGGTATAATCACGCTGATGGCCCTGGCCTTTGTTTACCGCGGCGGCGAAAGTGATGCCCTGGAGCGTTTCGGACCCCAATGGTGGGGAATTCTGGGATTGATCGGCTGGGCTTATCTGGCCAGCGGCCTGATCACGCTGTTCTCCCGGAATAACGTTTATGTAATTGCAGGTGCGTGGATTTTCTTCGCCCTGTTGAGTATGGTGTCGCACGCCGGCCTTGTTCCGCAGTTCTTGTCGTTCATACCGGATGCCATCCGTGGCGGTACCTTGACCGGGCTTACCCTGGGCGGTGTACTTACTGCGCTTATTTTTCAGTACTATAGATCGCGCCATGACAACACGGGATTAACCGTAGTACTCCTGGTCTTTTCGGTGCTGCTGATCGGGCTATCGGTTCTCACGCGTCCCTACTGGGGACTTGCCAAGCTTGGTGCGACACCGGCTTGGTTGTTCTTATGCAGCGCGTTCACCATACTGGCGTTTCTGGTCATCTACTGGATCGCGGATGTTAAGGGAAAGGCCAATGCGTTCAGCTTCGTCAGGCCCGCTGGAACGGATACGTTATTATGCTACCTCATACCGTATTTTGCCTACGCCACAACGGCTGCACTGGGGATCCACCTGCCGGAACTCATTTTGACAGGTGGCGTCGGATTGTTAAAATCATTGCTGTTTGCCTTGCTATGTGTGGTGATCACAGGGTGGCTGATTAAGGTCGGCATCAGATTGAAGTTATAACATTGTCACATTCATCATCAATAAAAGATTTCATGGAATTACGTCTTGTCATATTGCTGCTGTTCGTAGGTTTTTCGCCGTTCATGCTGACTGCCCAAAAGGTGCCCACCTTTAAAGTTGTCGGATACTATTCGCTGGATGCCGCCCGTAAGAACGTAAAACCCAAAACACTAAAGCGGTTAACGCACATCAACCTGTGGTTCCTTAATCCTGACAGTCTGGGGAATTTCACCCGCGACCTTTCATACCTCGGGCCTTTCGTGGCATCGGCGCATGACAGGAATGTAAAAGTGCTTTTCTCGATAGGCGGTGGCACGAAGCAGCCGGAGTACCATCACCTGTTGCAGGACAGTCTTCGCCCGATGCTGATCAAGAACCTGGTAACGGAGGTGCTACGGTATGATATTGATGGTGTCGACGTCGATCTGGAGGGCAGTAACATTGACGCGAACTATGAGAAATTTGTTGTGGAGCTCGCGACGGTGCTGCGTTCCTACCAAAAACTTACGACGGCCGCAATCGCGGTATACTATAAGGATCAGCTTACCGATAAAGCGTTGTCGCAGTTTGATTTTGTAAACGTAATGAGTTACGATCGCACGGGCCCATGGCGCCCGGAAAATCCCGGCCCTCATGCCTTATACGAACACGCGGTCGAAGACCTGGATTATTTTGGCGTTCAAAGAAACATCCCGAAAGAGCGTATGACCCTGGGTGTTCCTTTTTACGGTTATGGTTATGGACCGGAACTCACCTCACCCGCCATCAGTATGGGTTTTGGAAAAATTGTCTCTGAATTCCGTGGCGCGGAAATGACGGATCAATGGACGATGCCTGGCGGTAAAATTCTCTACTACAACGGTGTGCCTACTATCGAACGGAAGACGCGCCTCGCGGCTGAAAAGGCATCCGGCATCATGATCTGGGAGATCCGCAGCGACGCCCGCGGCTCGAAATCGCTTTTAAAAGCCATCCACCGCGTTGCGAAAGAAATGGCTGCCAGGGACTAGTGCTTTTTGCAAGGGAGGTTACTTCCGATCAAAAGATCTTCTCCTAAAGCTGCTTGCATCGACCTGCGCGCCGTACACCGGTTCAGGTCGAGCCTAACGGCTATAATCAATGTCCAATCATCATGTGCAATCGCCAATGTTCCCTCTTGAAACACCTAACGCTCAACATCCGCCGCGCGTGAGGCCAACATGATGGCAGGCAGGTGCCTAAAGCCTACTACCCAGTACCCAATGCCTATTTTCTACACGACTGGTATTCCCTGCTTCGGTTGAATGTCTATATTTAGGTCGAAAAACTAAATAACATGGACAGGAGAACGTTTATTGCGGCGACCACGATGGCCGCGGCGGGATTGACGCTGACAGGTTCTTCGGTCTTTGCCGCTCCTAAGAAAAATAAGCTTCCCAAGTGGAAGGGATTTAACCTGCTGGATTTTTTCTCGCCAGATCCGGAACAGTCCAGGCCTGCAACAAAAGAAGAATATTTCAAATGGATGCAGGACTGGGGATTTGATTTTGTCCGGATACCGATGGCGTATCCCTACTACCTCGAT
>DASPJC010000327.1:0-13401 GCA_035628815.1 Ohtaekwangia sp.
CCGTTGCCGTGACTTCGTCTTGATGTGCGATCATGTCCCGCAACGTACGGTCTACGGGCGTGATCCGGGTTCCGAAGCGCGTCCGCATCCGCGTCATCATGTTTTCGAAATACGGGTGAGACAACGGGCGGTAGATCACGACCAGCTGGTAAGGCGTATGCAATGTAAAACTCGGGCCGGCCCATTCCCAGTTGCCATAGTGGCCCATTACGATCAAAATGCTTTTATGTTCTTTATACAATTGATCCAGCCATTCGGGGTAGTGAAATACGCACCGTTTACGAGATTCCGTTTCGGTCATCCGGATGGTTTTCAGCGTTTCCAGGATTAGGTCGCACAGGTAACGATAAAACTTATCGCAAATGACGTTTATTTCTTCCGGAGACTTCCCGGGAAAAGAGTTCCTGAGATTTTTCAAAACCACTTTTCTCCGATACCCGCTAAGCCGAAGCAGATAGTATAGAATATCGGATACGCCGTACAACAAGCTGAACGGCAAACATGCGATCAGGTAAATGACCGGGTAGAGCAAATAAAAACTGATCGCCTGCATTCAGAAAGGGTAATCGTGGACGATATGAAAGGGGTAAGGTAGCGGGATCAAAGCGTTTCTTTCAACCACTTAAAAAACTCACGCTGCCAGACCTGCGCGTTCTGGGCGTGCAGTACCCAATGGTTTTCGTCCGGGAAGTACAATAGCTTGCTTTTAATACCACGGAGCTGCGCTGCCTGAAAGGCTTCAAGGGCCTGACCGGTTGGAACACGAAAATCCCTGCCGCCTTGTATGATCAGGATCGGCGTATCCCATTTGTCCACCAGCGCACTCGGATCAAATGCAGTGAAACTCTTCCGGGCGGCGGCGTTGTCCTTCTCCCAGTACGGGCCACCCATATCCCAGTTCACAAACCATAGCTCCTCCGTTGTGCCATACATGGATTTCATATTGAAGATCCCGTCATGTGCAATAAACGTTTTGAACCGCCTGTTATGAACGCCCGCGAGATAGAAGGCAGAGTAACCACCGAAGCTTGCTCCCACACAACCCAGTCTGTTCTTGTCAACATACGGCTCCTTCGCGACGTCGTCGATCGCGGAAAGATAATCGTTCATCACCTGGCCGCCCCAGTCTTTGCTGATCTGTTCATTCCAGTCGACACCAAACCCGGGCATACCACGGCGGTCTGGCGCCACGATGATATACCCGTTTGCAGCCATTAATTGGAAGTTCCAGCGGAAAGAGTAAAACTGTGTGAGGGCCGCCTGTGGTCCGCCCTGGCAATACAGCAATGTCGGGTACTTTTTCGCGCGGTCGAAATCGGGCGGGAAGATGATCCACACGAGCATTTTCTTTCCGTCGGTCGTATTGACATACCTGCGTTCGACGTTGCCCATCGCCAACGTTTTATACAGGCCGTCATTCACGTGTGTCAGTTGCTGCGACTGACCATTCGTCAAATTTACGGTATACAGTTCGGCCGCGTGATTCATGTCTGTCCGCGTCACCACCAGCGTATTGCCTGATTGTCCCACCAGGCCGCTGATGTCAAAATCTCCCCGGGTGATCTGTTTCACGACCGGCATTTTTTTCGCCAGCCCCGGATAATCCACCTCGAACAACTGAATCGTTCCGTCGACCGGAGCATTGAAGTAGATCTTCTTGCCGTCGCTACTCCAGATAAAGCTGCTCACGGTACCATCCCATTGCCGGGTCAGGTTGATTTTAGCTGAACCCTGGCTGACGATAATATCATTTTTATCTGCTTCATAACCGTCGCGTTCCATACTCAGCCAGGCCAGCACGCCCCTGGAAGAGTAGCGGGGGTTCGTGTCATATCCCATGATCCCCGCGGTGAGATTCACGGTCTTTCCCGTAGCGACCTCATAAGCATAAAGGTCTGTATTGGTACTGATGGCGTAGTCGGTCCCGGCTTTCTTTTTTGTTACATAGACGAGGTATTTGCCGTCCGTGCTCCACGTGTAATCTTCATCACCACCAAATGGCTTCTGGGGACAATCGTATGGCTCATCCTTCATAATATCCTTTCCTTCACCAGCCTGTCCGTTGGAAACGGGATGCACAAAGAGATGACTGAAAGCGCCATCCTCCCAGGTATCCCAGTGCCGGTAATTCAGGCCTTCATAAATCTGGGCGTTCGATTTTTCAAGATCGGGATAAAAATCTTTTCCGAAGACCGGCGCGATCTTGACTTCTTCAACGGAAACTTTATATCGGCCGTCCGGAGACAGGTCCCGCGCTGCAAGTACACCTGCCGTGGATGAAATTTCCTCCGGTGGGCCTCCCTGCAGCGGAATGCGGTACATTTTCGACGTACTCTTGTCCTCCGTTATGTCTGGCGTACTGACGCGATACACGACGCTCCTCCCATCGGCGGATATACCTGCTCCACTTACCCGGCCCAACCGCCACAGCAGTTCCGGTGTCATCCTGTTTTGAGAAAAGACGGCGATGGCACTCGTCAGTGCAGCGACCAGCAACGATGCTTTTTTCATAATGATGTGGTGAACGACTAAATTAGGAAAGAAATGCTGAGATTCAAGGCGTAACGGCAAGGCGTTCCTGGCGTGCAGCAGGCAGCGTAAAATGAAATACGGTGCCTTTGTTCTCCTCGCTCTCGACCCAGATGGTACCGCCGTTCTTCTCCACGAACTCCTTGCAAAGAATTAATCCCAGGCCCGTGCCCTTCTCATTGGCTGTGCCTTTCGTGGAGTGCTTGGTGTCGATGCGAAAAAGTTTTTTCATAACCTCGGCTGGCATGCCCACACCGGTATCGGCGATGGACACCTGCACAGCATCCTTTACCTGTTTCAGGTTCAACATGACAGCGCCTCCTTCCGGCGTGAATTTTATAGCATTGGAGATCAGGTTACGCACGACCGTATTAATGGAGTGAGGATGGGCATTCACCATTACGGGACCCTCGCGGCCGTTGAGCAACGTGATGTTCTTATTTTGAGCCTGTGCCGTGAGCAGGGCCTTGTTTTGTTCCAGCACCGCCGCGAGATCCAGCGGCTCCGCCGTAAATTCGATGTTGCCGGTCTGCACACGCGACCATTCCAGTAAATTCTCCAACAACACAAAGAGGTTCTTCAGCGACTTGTCAAAATCCCTGGCGAGCATCTGGATCTCCTCCTTACTGAGACTCTCTGTGTGATTGATCAGCAGGCCGGAAAACGACGTGAGTGAATTCAAGGGGCCTTTCAGATCGTGGCTGATGATGGAAAAAAATTTATCTTTCGTGGCGTTCAGTTCCTGCAGCTGAAGATTCTGCTGCTGCACTTTCTGGTGCGCCGCCGTCAGACTTTTATTGGAGCGCTGTTTCTGGATATACAAATAAAAAACCAGCAGCGCGATGATGACACACAGTCCCACGATGACAAAGAGAACATTCCTGAATTTTTTCTGTTCAGCCAGCTCCTGCTCGCGTTTGGTCCGGTCCATTTCGAGCTTTTCGATCTGCCCTTCCTTTTTGTCGATCACATACCGGTTTTGCATTTGCAGCAATTCTTCTTCGTTCCTGTCGCGCTGAATGAAATCGTTCATGGCCAGAAACAGGTCTTTATGCTGTAGCGCCTGCTTGTAATCACCCATCGCTTCATAGCAGAAACTGAGATATTCATAACTTCTCCGCATTTGATTCTGCGCCTGTGATTCGCGCCCGGCTTCCAGTGCCCGTATCAGGTTCGACACGGCCTGCTGGTATTTCTTCTGATGAAAATACAGCACGCCCACATGGTTATACGACTCGGAAATGCCTGTTTTGTCTTTGAGCCGCTGCCTTATGTCGAGGGCGACAGTATGATTGGCCAACGCCTTTCCATCATTTTTCATGAGGCGATACAGTTCACCAATGTCGCTGAGCGACTGCGCTTCATTCTTCCGGTCCCTGAGCGATCGCCGGATTGCCAGGGCGCGTTTGTGCTGATCAAGCGCCTCTTTGTATGCGCCCTGTAAGGTTGCTAAATGCGCCAGGTTATAACGGGCATCCGACTCGACCGCAGGATCATCAAGGTTTTCGTGATACCTGAGCACCAGTTCGTAGTTGTCGCGCGCTTCGTCGGTTTTGCCCATGGCTGCATGTACCTTCCCTGATTCGTTCAGGATCATCACCAGCAACGCTGTATTGTTTAAAGGTTCATTCAGGTCAAGGGCTTCCTCCAGGAACTGGGCGCTGTTATAATAATCGCCTACCGCGACAAATACCCGCGACATCGCGAGGTAAGTAAATATCCGTTGTTCTTTCAGATTCAACGAATCCTCGATCGCCAGGGATTTAATAAGGAAGTCCATTGCCTGTTCATAATCGTGCGTGCGGGTAAGGTGAATCAGACCCAGCTGCTTCAGCGCACGTGCTGCCAACGCAAAGTCACTGGCATCGGTAGCCTGCTCCAGTAATGCATTGCCCTTGCTCAGGGCCTGCTCTATCGGCTGATTGTTGCCGGCGTCAAAAAAACTTTTGTACCATGTTATACCTGTGTCATCGCCGGACTGTGCAAATGCATGATGGGCATCCATCCAAAGGCTGCACAGGAAGCAAAACATTATTTTTCGCAGGACTGACATGATGCAAACATTTTCCCAAAAGTGCCAAAAAAATTGAATGTACAGTGAACAGAAGCAGCGGTTATTCTTACATCTCGGCGGGCACAATCAACCCTGGTGGTTCAGCGATGCGTGCTGAAGTTGTGTGAGGCTGGCGCGCCCTGCTTATCGGATACATCGTGATCCACGCTCCAATGTGCCGAGATCTTGCCTGCCTCGATCGAGAAGATATCATAAAAGATACAGGGACGCTGATTTCTCAGCCCTTCAGCTTGTACCGCCACAAAATTTCCCACCGGGATGACACGCTGAATCTTCCGCACGACGTACGCCGGATCGGCAAGAAAAAACGCCAGTCCGCGAAGGGCAATTCCGGGGTTATGCTCCACGCAATTCCTGTGGACATAGTATTCGATAAGCGCACGATTCTTATGCACAAATACCTTGTTGTAAAAATCTTCAATAAAGGCCTTGTGGTCGTTGACAGGATATTTTGCTATGCGGGATTCACCCGTGGTCATTCTGACTTCATTCATGTTGCATTATTTGGGTTCACCATTCACAGGTTAAAACTCACGGCATACCGCTTTATTGCCCGGTGATGCCACCGTGAAGCTCCAAAAACGGCGCCCTGACGATTATTCCGGCTTCCGCGCATGGCTTTAAAATCAGATGCAGCTTCAGTTATCCCGACTTTTCAGCTTTTTTGTATACGACGGTCCGCTCCTCATACTCGTCTGCAAGACGCCCGGCAATGATCGGCTTGTCAATACTCTTCCCATAAACATACGTGAATGCAGCGCCGTAATACATGATCAGTGACGCATAGAAAATAAAAAGGAGCAATACCGCGATGGAAGCCGATGCGCCAAAAATGTTTTCGATATTGCTGTTGATCAAAAAACGTCCCAATAGAAACTTGCCGGCTGTAAACAGCAACGCTGTCACGAATCCGCCGGCGAAAGCGACCCGCCACCGGATACTTGCCTCCGGCAGCAGCTTGAACAACAAGCTGAACCAGGCGGTAACCACGAGCAGCGAAAAAACGATGTTGATAAGCCTGATGATCACGGCATCAACGGACGGGATGAGTTCGCTGAGATAGTCGCGCAGGAAGATCATGGAAGCGTCGAGAAGCTGGGAAACCAGGAAAAGGAGCCCGATAAAGGACAGCATGGCCAGGCCAACCAGTCTTTCCTTCACACCATATTTCAGTCGTATGGAAGATTTCCGGCGCAGGCGCCATAATTGATGGATCGCTTTCCGGATCACGCCCAGTAAAGTTGTTGCGACGAAAAGGAGAAACACAAAACCCGCAATTGTGATCCACCACGTGCTTTTCAAAGCCATAAAATTCTGAACGATTTTCTCCAGCTCCTCCGTTGTCCGTTCGCCCAGAATTGTTTCGAGTTGGCGAAACAGGCGCTGGCGGATTACATTTGATTTAAAGTACAGGCTGAAAACGTTCACCAGGATTACGATGATCGGCGAAATGGAAAAGGTCGCGAAAAAGGCAGTAGCGGCGGCAAGGATTAACGGGTCGTTCCGCCGCAGCAAAACAAAGGCATTTTTTGAAACGGCGGCAATGTTCTTCAATGCCTGCTTCATATTCCGGAGATTTCGCTGTTCATTAAAACCAAAGGTAACAAACCGGCCACGGGTTGCATGACAAACCGAACCGCCTGCTATAAATTCTAAAAAAATTTCGACGTGACGGGTGATCTTTCCCCGGGTTTACGCACTTACTATTAAACCATATGCCATGGAAATGCCTGTAATGACCATAGAACAAACCCGCCCGGCGCGGCAAGAACTTTCAGAAACGCTGTACAAGAACGCATTTCCGGCCGTAGCCCGGTTCATCAGCAAGATGGGGGGATCATTCAACGAAGCGAAAGATATTTTTCATGATGCCCTTGTAATCTACTGGGAAAAAACGGCGGACCCTGAATTTGTTCTCCCCCGGTCTGCCGAGGCGTACATCCTGGGAATCGCACGTCATTTATGGGTGAAGAAATTCAGACAAGATACGATGAAGGTTTCGCTTGAAAGCTGGGAACGCGATATCGCCGTTCCGCCCGATGATGAAACACCGGATACGCTCAAGCTTTTAGGCTTTCTTGAAAACACAGGGAGGCGCTGTATGGATCTTCTCCGCGCGTTCTATTATCAAAACCTGTCCATGACCGCGATCACGGGACGCTTCGGATACGGCAGTGAACGCTCGACCACCGTCCAGAAGTACAAATGCATTGAAAAGATACGTGAAACCATCAAACAAAAATCTGCACGTTATGAGGACTTCCTTGAATGACATCCGCGAAACGGAACGATACCTGGGGAATGAGCTTCCCCCGGAAGACAAGCTCGTGTTTGAAGCACGCCTGTTAACAGAGCCCACGCTGCGCGCCAATACTTTCGTGCAATACAGAATCCGCGCGCTGATCCGGCTGTACCATCGCAAAAAAATGAAGGACAGTATCGAATCGATCCATCAGCGAATGTTCAATGATCCGGCCGAAAAGACCTTTGCACTACAAGTACATCAATACTTCAAACCGACAACCTGATGCAATCCAACATAATACCCATGGTGCTCGACGGAAGGGGCGATCGCGCATACGATATTTACAGTCTGTTGCTCAAGGAACGCATTGTCTTCCTGGGAACCGGCATCAATGACGCCGTCGCAAATGTCATCGTCGCGCAGCTGCTATACCTGAACAGCCTGGATCAGAAACTTCCCATCAGCCTTTATATTAACAGTCCAGGCGGAAGTGTCTATGCCGGGCTTGCCATTTATGATGCGATGCAGATGATTAAAGCGCCGGTGTCAACGGTCGCGGTAGGCGTATCGGCAAGCATGGGCACGGCACTGCTGGCCTCCGGTGCCAGGGGAAAACGATATGCCCTTCCACATGCTACGATACATATGCATCCGACCGGCGGGGGAGCGCAAGGGTATACGGAAGATGTGCGCATCGCCACCCGCGAGCAGGAGCGACTGCAGACGCAGTTGTTTCACCTGATGGGCAAGCACTCCGGGCACAGCTGGAAGGAAATCGAGGCCTACTTCCTGCGCGACAAATTTCTGAGCGCCCCGGAAGCGAAGGAATTCGGGTTAATTGATGAGGTTCTGGGCGATATCAGTGACGTCGTCGTGCTAGAGAACCCCGATGCAACGATGCGCCTTTTTCAGGCGAGAACAGACGAAAAGGCCATTGCCTCACACCATTCAGCCGGGTAAAAAGAGGCTGGATGCTGGTGAACGGCAATATTGGATGTTGGTTGTTTAAAATTCCACCCAAAAATTGAAGACCCGGATTGCAACCAGGTGTTGCAGCGCTGAATCCTGCGCTTAGGAAAATCTTTGAAGATATTGGATGATTGAATGTTAAAGTGACTTCAGAGGAAGATGCTCGATGTTCGTTCTTGAGGCTGGCCAGTATTTTAAAGAGAACATGATTATCTGTTAAAACATCTACCAAGGCCCAAGCCCTAAGTCCAGCCGCAAAAAAAGACCACCCGGAGGTGGTCTTTTCAGATCGGTAATTATGTGAAACGATTAGTTCAATAATTTAACGTTTACCGCATTCAATCCTTTCTTTCCTTTTTCAACGTCGTATTCGACTTCGTCGTTTTCACGAATCTGATCGATAAGACCTGAAGAATGAACGAAGATATCTTCGCCTGAATCGGAGGGCTTAATAAAACCAAATCCTTTGGTCTCATTAAAAAATTTAACTGTTCCTTGCATTGTATTGATTAATTAAAAAAAAACTCTTCTTCTGCACCCATGTGCTTGCAATAATTATTCTTTAAATACCGGTTTGGAGGTTCTAAGCGAATGATTATTCTATTTGGGAAAGCGAAGTCCGCAGCGACAAAGGCTGTCATGCACGATTTCCTAAAAACGCAGGCGCAAGATAAGCAACTCTGCGGATTTATTTACAAAAAATGTTATTTGTCTGCGCCCGTTAATGCCGCTCGTCGCCGGCAACTCAGATCCGCGAACGCCGGGGTATCACCGCGCTAATTTAATCGCCCTCGCTTTCGGTGAACTGGGAGACCCTGACGCATGGAATTCCAGCGCCGGTGAACGGCAGCCGCGAAAGGCATTTGGGTCGCCGCTGTTGGAACGTAATCTTTAATCCGATAAATTTAATGTTATAAACACCTATCACTATGTCAAAAGGACAAGACAAGAAAAAGGAAGAAAAAAAGAAGCCACTTAAAACCTTAAAGGAAAAGCGGGCCGAAAAGCAGGCAAAAAAAGCCAATCGGAGCTAGGCCTTCTCCGGCGCAGGATTTTGCTTCAGCCTTTCTTGCGCCGGCCTTATTGACTTTCTTTCCGGCGTCGAAACGGCACTCGCAGCAGCCAATGCCCGCTTCTTTTTTCGGCGCTTATCAAATACAATATAGATCACCAGCAGCACGAGTGAGATAGCTGCTATCCAGATGAGTGCCCGCTCAATCCTGCCGTTGTGCCCGAATATCGCGAGCATCACAATCAGGGGTGTGATACCCGCCAGGGTAGAGAGGATGTAACGCTTATAACCCATTTTCAGGATCCCTGCCACAAAACCTAAAGCGTCGTTTGAAAAGGAGGACACACGGGTGATCATGATAGCCCCGACCCCGTAATCTTTTATAAATGCACCGATCTTCTCCTGCGTTTTGGCGCTCACCAGCTTTTTGAGCAGCACAGGACTAAGATTGCAGCCGATCCAGTATCCAAGAGAAGAAGAAGCAAAAACACCGATAAAAGCGATCACCGCGCCCCACACCGGGCCATAACAGATGATGGCGATCAGCATCAGCAGAACATTGGGTACAATAAACAGAAACATCTGAACCATCATCGTTAGCACAATAACGACAGGGCCCCACATGCCGAAATGCGAAACCCATTCGCGCACGCGTGCTTCATCATCGCTTGTCAGTATTTCGAAAGCATCCTGCACACCACTTTTGAATTCAGGAAATAGCAGATAACAGCCAACAAGAATAACAATGAGGGAGCCGGATACGATTACCGGGAGTCTGCTGGGTTTGTCTGCATCGTTGATCTTCACGTGTCAGGTTCGTTAACTGCTTCGGACGTGAAGCTATCTGACCGCTTAAAATTTAATACCATGAACAGACAGGCGGAGAGGCGTGGCGATTGGCGTTGTCCGAAATAAAATAGAAGGACTATTCCGTCGTCTCCCTGATCTCAATAATCTGATTGTTTGGGTTAAAATGATCGACATACCTCACGTAGGGCCGGCCAGCAATGAATTCCTGCAGTTCCTTTTCGGCTGAGGCGCGGTTCGGGCCAACGATCTTCACCATAAATACACCGGCAGATGGTTTATCAATTCTAATGTTAGACATGCATTGCTTTAATCGGAGAAAGCTACTCTTAAATACACATACCACCAATTCCATCGCGCAAAGTCATGGTTTCTATCTGGTTGACCCGGTAAGGCCGTAAAATTTACTTCTGGCACTCCTGTACAACCCGTCATGCTATACGTTATCTTCATATGGGATATTGGAAATAATGCCCCATTTTTCATTTCGCGCCTGAGTTATTGCACCTGGTGATGCCGTTAACTTGAAGCTAATGCCCAGGGAACAATAATCGCCCGCGCTTTCTGCGTTGCACGTTGGTGGTATCTGTTTTGAATTACGTTCATGGTTTAACCTTTAATCTTACTGTATGCAAAAAAATGTCTACACGTTGGTATGCACAATCCTGGTTTTATTTTGTTCTTCCGCCAGCCTTGCCCAGGAAAGGATCTGGGGAGTCTATGACTACAAGCTGGCCTCGATGAACGAAGACGGTTCCGATTTTCGGATCATTGAGCTTCCCGAAGATCAGTCGCTTTACGGGTCGTGGGTGGAGCGGGTTATGAAATTGTCAAACGGAGAGGTCCTCTTTGTCACGACTGACGGGGGACTTTACGAGTTCGGGACGATTTCCAAGGTCACACCAGACGGATTAGTCAAACTCTATGACATCAACGAATATGCGGCCACTTATGGACCGACGATGACAGAAGGCAAAGACGGCGATATTTACGCCCTCCGGCACGATGTCATTTCCGCTGCTTATATCTGGATCTCAAAATTCGCCAGCGATGGAAGCGGTGTAACCAGAGGGGAACGAATACCAAAGGTTTACATCAATTCGATGCTCACCGCCACCGACAATGGCGTCTATGGTGTAAGTCATGGCACCGGAACAAACGCTGGATTTGTTTTTCGCATAAGTGATTCGTTAAACGGGCTGGAGATCATTCATACTTTCGACAGCGAAAATTCAACCGTCAATGGCGCCAGGCCGGAAGGTCGTTTACTGGAGGGGCGTGATGGTTTTCTCTATGGAACGACGCGCCTTGGCGGATCACAAAATGTGGGCGTCTTGTTCAAGGTAGCGCACGATGGAACGCAGTTCACCAAACTTTTTGATTTCGGTGGGCAGAATGGAGCCAATCCCAGAGCTGGTTTGGTGCAGGATAGTAACGGTGTCATCTACGGCACGGCGTCCAATGGAGGACGGCAGGGTAAAGGGACCTTATTCCGGATCCACGAGGATGGGACAGCATTTCAAAAACTGCTGGATTTTGCCGATATCGGGAGTACGGTGCCGATAGGCGATATTCAACTCGGCAGCAATGGATATCTATATGGCGCGGCTGCTGCTGCAGGAACGTTCAAAATAAAGACGGATGGCAGCGGACTGGCATTACTTGAATCGCCGCTGGTCCCCTCGGAAATTTTTGCTCCCGCAACACCTGCGGATATCAACATCCTTGCCCCCGCGAACGGAGCAACGGGCGTCCCCATAAACCTTGTGATCCAGGCAGACACCGTGGAAGGCGCAACATACTACCGGGCAGAGTTGAGTACTTCCTCCGACTTCACCACCAATGTCAGCTTTTTTGAATCCATTACCCCCGCGATCAATGTCACCGGATTGAATCAAAACACCACCTACTACGCACGTGTAAGCGCCAACCACTGGCCCTATCCGGGACCCGCCATCTCCTTCACGACGGAAGAGGCTTCCGGCCAGCCCGATGTTTACGTTTTGACGCCGTCGCATAATAAAGATAAGGTGGCGATACGAACAGACTTTACCGCGAAGTCTATACCCGGCGCGACCTCTTACGTTCTGGACATTTGCCCGTTTGCAGACTTTCATGATGAAGTGATCAGCTTTAACAGCGCCGGCACTTTTATTGACAATACACTCGCGCTGGGTTTCAGCACCACCTACTATGCCCGTGTTAAAACCAATCTTTCCGAAGTCTATGGCAAGGTCACATCCTTCACGACACGGAGCGTGCTGGACTATACCTTCGTATCAAACCCGGCGCAGGGATCAACGGGACTGCCCGTAGAAGGCATGAAGATCACTGCCAATGCTGTCAATGGCGCAACCCAGTATACCATCCAGCTTTCAGCTGATCCGGTCTTCCATAACGACTACAGCCCTGTGTTTGAAAAGACCAGCAACAGCGCTTCACAACGCACATTAACATTCAATGGTCTTGAATACGATCGTGATTACTATTGCCGCGTGAAAACGAACCTGTCCCCCGACTATGGCGCAATCACCATGTTCAGGACGCGCCCTGTGCAAACCATCGCGACAACGACGCTCGCCCGCGGCGATGTGTTTCCCAACCCCACGTCAGACTCTTTCACATTGCTGCAGCAACCCGGCAACGATGTACTCGCCATTGCGTTAACTGATATGAATGGCACGGTCGTATATCAGGCCAATGGCTTCAGTTCCCAGGAACTGGAATTTGGTGACAATCTCGATAAAGGGATCTATATGCTGAAGCTAACGTACCCGGATGGGGTTAAGACCGTCAGGCTGGTGAAGATGTAGCAGGGAGGGTGTTGACGTGTTGATGTGTTGATGTGTTGATGGCAGTACGTTAAGTGATAACTTGAGTTTGGCGCCAGGGGGAACGTTTGAAGCGAAAAGGCCCTGAGCTGCTTGCCGCGAGTTGTAAAGACAGAATTTCCTCAGCTCGACTTCAAGTGTTCATGTGTTCAAGTCAGGTTTGTACATCCGAGGATTTACCTGAACACTCGAACACTGAACACATCCCGTGAAGCTACTCGAAGCCGCCGAAGACAGGCTATCTTCGTGCCACCCCCCATCAACACGTCAAGACACATTTCCAAAAGTGAACGTTTTTTGTTACATTCAATCCCGCGCCTCCCCAGCCCGTCTCTGCGGTAACGACCGCTTTATGAAAAAAACTTTAAACCCTCTCTCTCATGAATCGTCTTTCTTCCCTAAAAGGAAAGGGCCTGTTTAGCCTTTGCCTTATCACCGTTTTATTCACCAGCATTTCATTGTACAGCCAAACATTCCCGGCCGGTTTCAGCAGGGTGCTGGTTGCGAACGGCATCAGTGCCCCGACCGTCATGACATTCGCTCCTGACGGACGAATATTCGTAGCCCAGCAAAATGGTGCCCTGCGGATCATCAAAAACGGAGCATTGCTTCCCACGCCATTCATGCAGCTTACGGTAAACACGTCGGGGGAGCGCGGGCTGATCGGGATCGTGCTGGACCCGGATTTTGCTTCGAACCAGTTTCTATACGTCTACTACACGTTGTCCAATGGATCACGGAATCGGATAAGCCGGTTCACCGCCAATGGCGATGTTGTAGTTGCCGGCAGTGAAGTTGTCCTGCTGGATCTTGACCCGTTGACCAGTGCCATTCACAATGGCGGCGCCATGCATTTCAAAAACGGGCTGCTTTACGTAGCGATCGGCGAGAACGCAAATACCGCGCACGCTCAGAATCTAGACACCTACCATGG
>DASPJC010000328.1:0-19037 GCA_035628815.1 Ohtaekwangia sp.
GCCCAACGGCAGCTGCTGGTGAGTAATGAGTGCGAAGCCCTTTTTACCGGTGGCCAGCGGAAGGCTCTCTCTTCGAAGGTAGCGGAGTGCATCTTCCTGATGAACCTCAAGTGTTTCAAAATTATCGCGCGCCAGTTGGAGGGAGAGCGCCATGGGATGCTCCGGAATGAGTTTATCGTGCTTTGCAGTAGCCATAAAGGTGCCGGCGGAAACGACATTTAAATGCTTTACGAGCAGTTCAATTTCAGCGAGCATTGCACTCGGAAGAAATTGCAGGAGCTCGTTGCGTTGAATAAATGTTTTCTCTTCCGGGGACATTACCCATGAACGGAGGATGTCCGCAATTTTACGCGGGGGCGGTGAGAAAAGCCCGCGTCCACCCGGTTGGATCTCATCCTGATGGGTTTTCTTGCGCGCGACGGAGAGGAAAAATCCTTCTCCCTTCAGGCGGTGGGGGTAAAACCGGTATCCTTTAATCTTACTTTCATGGACGCATTCAATACCCCACGAAGGGTCTGGCTGGAGATCCGGAAATTCGACATCGTGCTGCGCGCCCAGCCACTGGAGATTTTCTTCATTCTCCATTGCGTTATAGGTACACGTTGAGTAGATAAGCAGTCCATTCTCTTTCAGCGAAGGCCATGCATCGGTAAGTATGCGGCGCTGGCGTTTGCTGCAGATCATGACGTTTTCAGCAGACCATTCCGTCATCGCTTCCGGGTCCTTCCTGAAAAGGCCTTCCCCCGAACAGGGTGCATCCACGACAATGACGTCAAAAAAACCGGGTAAGGTTTGAAAGTCCGCCGGATCGTTATTGGTGACCACGACATTGTCGTTTCCCCACTTATGAATATTTTCAGTTAAGACACCGACCCGCGAGCGGATGGCTTCGTTCGAGACGAGCAGGCTTTGGTCGTTGAGCAGTGCGGCAATCAACGTTGACTTTCCACCCGGGGCCGCGCAGAGATCGAGTACCCTGAGCGGTTCCCGCAGGTCAACACTTTGCCGGAGCGCACTTTCCAAAAACATCGAACTTGCCTCCTGGACGTAGTAGGCACCGGCGTGAAGCGCTGGATCAAGGGTGAATACAGGACGCGTTTCCAGGTAATATCCGTCGGTCGACCACGGAACCCTTTCAAGTGCAACCGGGTGCACTTGTTTACGGGAATTGCGCCGGATGCTGGTGGGTGATGGTTCGTTCATCGCCGACAGAAAATGAAACCACGATTCTCCCAGCTGTTGCTGCATCCGGTGTTCAAACTCCAGGGGAAAATTCATTCGTATGGGCGCTGATTAATTTTCGGGCGCAATTCAATACATTGCTTGGAACAAAAGTAAAGATAAAGTGCATACCCGCCCGGATTTTTCAACGGCGGTATGAAGGACAGCAAGAATTAGTAATAAATGAGTAGTTTATCCCAATGATAAGAGCAAACGATCCCCGGCTGCGGAGCTGGGTGGAAGTCCCCGCGGGTTCTGACTTTCCCATTCAAAATCTTCCTTTTGGAATTTTCAAGACACGGTATCTCACGGCGGTGGCGGGCGTGGCGATCGGTGACCATGTGCTTGACCTCGTCTACCTGCATGAGAACGGTTACTTCGATGGTATCGAATTACCTGCCGGTGTATTCAATCAAAAGTATCTGAACGGCTTCTTGTCGCTGGGCCGTCAGAAAGTCCGGGAGGTCCGCGAACGCATATCGATGTTGTTATCCATCAATGATGTGACGTTGCAACGCAACCTGCCGGCGCGTGAGATCGCTTTGATCCCGATGGCGGAAGTCCAGATGCTGATGCCCGTACGGGTCCCGAATTATACAGATTTTTACAGCAGTGAAGAACATGCCACCAACGTCGGTTCAATGTTCCGCGATCCGGGAAATGCGCTTTTACCGAACTGGAAACATTTGCCCGTGGGCTATCATGGCCGTGCATCTTCGATCATTGTCAGTGGTACGCCGTTTTACCGGCCGAAGGGACAGATCAAGCCCCCGGACCGTGATGCGCCAACCTTCGGTCCCAGTGCCAAGGTCGACTTTGAACTCGAGGTCGCGTTCATAACCTGCGCGGAGACCACGCCAGGGCAAACCATTGCGACGGCTGATGCGGAAGCGTACATCGCCGGACTTGTTTTGTTCAACGACTGGTCTGCACGCGATATTCAGCAATGGGAATACGTTCCGCTGGGACCTTTCCTTGGAAAGAATTTTGCTTCGACAATGTCACCCTGGATTATTACCCTTGATGCCCTCGAACCGTTCCGTGTTTCTGGGCGGGCGCAGGATCCGCCCGTATTACCGTACCTTGCTTTCCCGGGTGACAGAAATTTTGACATTCACCTGGAAGCATCGATCAAACCGGAGGAGGGTGATGAGACGATCGTATGTCATTCCAATTTCAGGCATCTATACTGGAACATGAGTCAACAACTTGCACACCAGACCGTGAACGGGTGCAATATCCAGGTTGGCGATGTTTATGCCTCCGGAACCATCAGCGGTCCTTCTCCTGATGCCTTCGGATCCATCCTTGAGTTAAGCTGGAACGGCCAGAAGCCTGTTACGCTGGCGGATGGCAGGACGCGTACCTTTTTGGAGGATGGTGATACCGTTACACTACGGGGCTACGCAGAAAGGGATGGCGTCCGCATCGGCTTTGGAGAATGCCGTGGTAAAATTTTGCCGGCGAAAATGTGAGCGGCAATGCCTGTAACGATCAACAGCACGTTCCCTTGGCGGATAATTATCAAAAGCGTTTTATATAGAAACCCGAGCCCTATGAAAAAACGAATGATCTTCTATGGCATGATCGCCGTGATGGTGATTCTTGACAGCGTGTTGTTAAGAAGCCCGAACCTGCTGGGCAAAATCGGCCTGGTCATTTACAAATATCACTACCTGCGCACCTTTCCGAAAACATTGTTGACCGTAACCATCGTTGTTGCGTGCGCCGCGCTCATCGCCGAACTGATCCGCTGGCTGGTAAGGCTTGGTTCCATGAAACGCGCCATCGGTGTTGCGTGCTTTGCCTTCCTGCTCCTTGCTGCCGCTGCCATCCTGGTAAAGACCGGCATCGATTTTACGGCCTGGACGTACAGCCACACCGGCAGGAGATTCCGCTATGGAGCATATCTGCTGCCCATTATCCTGATGATGGTATTCGGGTATCACCTGCTGACACTTCCGAAGAGGCATTTGCCTTTCCCCGAATCCCCGCCGATGAATGAGGGACAACAAACTGCGGGAAGCGCCGAGAAGCCTGACCCGGAGGTTACACCGTAAACGCCGGCACAACGTACGTGCGTCCCGATGGGCAGAAGCCGCGTTATCTTTTTTCTTACCTTGCTCCATGCTTTCCATCAACCCGAAAGAAGTACCCGTTAGCAAGGTACATGCATACCTGTTAGGTGCCGTTGTGCCCAGGCCGATCGCTTTTGCCAGCACCATCGACAAGCAGGGCAATGTGAATCTGAGTCCTTTTAGTTTTTTCAATTGCTTTGGAGCGACCCCGCCGTTGTTGATCTTTTCTCCGGCACGTCGTGGGCGCGACAACACGGTGAAGCATACCTACGAAAATGTCCAGGAGGTGGGTGAGGTGGTTATTCATGTGGTTAGTTATGCGATGGTGCAGCAGATGAACCTTGCGAGCGCCGAATTTCCGAAAGGGGTCGATGAGTTCACGAAATCCGGATTTACGCCTATCCCGTCCGTTATAGTCAAACCGCCCCGCGTCGCGGAATCTCCGGTAGCGATGGAATGCAAGGTACTGCAGATCATTCGCACGGGTGACCAGGGCGCTGCGGGCAACCTTGTGATCTGCGAAGTGCTGCTGATGCATATCAAGGAAGAAGTGCTGGACGAAGCCGGACGGATAAGTCCACAGAAACTGGATGCCGTAGCCAGGCTTGGCGGTGACTGGTATTGCCGTGTTAATGGCGACGTTCTTTTTGAGTTGCCGAAACCCCTTCAGAAGGCTGCCATTGGCGTTGATCAGATCCCGGAAAGGGTCAGGCGCAGCAGGGTGCTCACTGGTAATGACCTCGGACTGTTAGGGAATATTGAAAACTTGCCGGGGCGGGAGCAGGTTCATAAATTTGTGAAGCGCCCTGATTTCCAGGAAGCGACGGCTGCAGGGGAGGATGCCATTCACCGGCTGGCGCAGCGGTTGCTCGGGAAGGGACAGATTGACGAAGCCTGGATGGCGTTGCTTGGTTATCAAAACTTCTGACAATATTCTCAAAAATATATCGCGATGGCACCTGTATCTGACAAGGAACGTCACTATCTGAAGAAATGGGAGAGCAACCGCAAAAGGAGGTGGCGGTACATCACCACGAATGGAATCTTATGGTCGTTGCCGGTGGCCATTATCAGCTACTGCTGGAGAATAGATTTTACCATCAGCGCCCTTAACATGTCGGATGCCGCAGTCTACCTGGCCGTATTTTTGCCGGGTGGTATTTTTTATCAGTACTGGATGTTCAGGGGACAGGAACGACGTTACCAGGAAGTGCGGCGGCAACTTGACTGACAGCTCACCTCACCTTGGTTTTGCTCCCATGAAAATGATCTCGCCTTTTACAAGGCCGAACTTTCTACGGGCGTCATCGCTCAGCTGATTGACAAATTCTTCTTTTAACGGCTGCAGGCCTGCTCGTTGGATGCGTAAAGGATAGTCGTGTCCGTACTTTCTCACATGATCATCCTGGCCGAATATCTTCTCCCGCGCGCGGGGCTCGGTGATTGAATCATCTTCAAATGTTTCCTGTGGCACCGGGTTAAAGAAAGGCACCTGCATGATGGAAAATCCGCCGGGTTTCAATACGCGGCAAATCTCACGCATGGCCTGGATATCGTCCCGGACATGTTCCAGTACGTGGTTGCAGAGAACCACATCGAATTGATTGTCCGGAAAGGGTATCTGGTGGATATCCATCTTCACTTTCGCCAGGGGAGATTCAATATCCGCGGTGATATAATCCTCACCATGCATCTTCTCGAAACGTTTGATGAAACAGGCTTCCGGTGCGATATGAAGCACGTGCTTTCGACGACTAAAAAAGTCAGTCTTCTCTGAAAGGTATACCCAGATAAGCCGGTGACGTTCAAGAGAAAGGCAGCTAGGGCACAATGCGTTTGGCCTGGGGTTGACCCGGCCATAGGGCAGGAAAGTCCGGTAACTGGTATCGCACACCGGACAGGAAACATTGTTTCCCCGGTAAAAAAGCCCGACCAATCTTAGTCCCCATCCACCCATGCGTTGCAGGTACTTGCGCGGCACAAAACGAATGAGAAAAGAGATGAGTTTTTTCATTGAAATGCGGCAAAGATAAAAAAAATGCTGATGCTGGATGATTGCGCGTGGATACTGAACTTTGCAGGGATGTTGGATTTAAATGATGTTAAGGGACTCTCGGTTGCCAGGACGGAAAAATCATTGGCCAACTTCGCCTTTCCAGCATCCAGCATTCCCCAGCATCCAGTTCCCGGCTGCCAGTGCCAGACTCGCGGCGGCATGCCCATCCAGTCACCAGCATCATTGACTGAGAAATATTTTCCTCCCCTTAAAACTATTTTAAAGTAAACCCCATCTTTATACCAGGAAACGGCATTATCTAAACTAATCCTTCATACTTGTTCCATGGCCGAGACTTTACTCGACATTGCAATGATGCATTCTGATACCCTTATTACGCGCGCCCGGCAGGGGGACCAGAATGCCCAGGGAAAGCTCGTCCAGCTCTGGTATAAGCGTATTTACAACTTCAGTTTCAAATTCTTCCTGGACCACGACATGGCCATGGAAGTATCGCAGAAGACATTTATTTCAATGTGCCGAAACCTGGCCGGCTTGCAGGATATTGCCCGTTTCAAATCCTGGCTCTACAAAATCGCCGTCAACTATTGCCGGGAAGAAGCGCGCAAAAAGAAAAACAGCCGCTCACTGTCATTTGATACCGTGTGGAACCACGAAGCAGAAGAATCTCCGCAGTGGGAATCCTCCCGCCAACGGGCGCACAATCCCGAAAGCCACTATCGTCAGATGGAACTTTCGGACATTTTGCAGGAAGCGTTGCTGGAATTAAATGTCGAGCAGCGGGAAGTCGTAATCATGAAGGAATATGAAGGGTTGAAGTTCCGGGAGATCGCAGAAGTGCTGAACATCTCGGAGAATACGGTAAAGTCGCGGATGTATTACGGCCTCGACGGACTCCGGAAAATATTAGAGAAAAGAAAATTTGACAAAGATACACTAGGCTATGAGTTATAAACCGAACGAACAGGACTGGATGGCTTACCTCTACGGGGAAATGGAGGCCGGCGAACGCCAGAAACTCGAACAATATCTGATGACCAACCCCGAGGCAGCCCGGTCGTTGGAGCAGTTCAAAGACCTGCGGGCTATGCTGGGGAATGTCCCCGAGCAGGAGGTTATCGCCCCGCCCATTTTTGTGGGTGAATCGAAGCAACGTTATTTCTGGAATGCCGGATATTTTAAGACAATACTCGCCGTCGCAGCATCCTTGCTGCTCATCATTGTGGCGGGCAGACTAACCAATACGCAAATTGTCGCGTCGGGCAATGAATTCCGGATAACCTTCGGGGAATCCCGGCCGACGGAAGTCACGCCGACAATGCCCTTGCAGACCTTAACCCACCAGGAAGTTCACGACATGATCGCCAGTTCGATGCATCAGAACAACGTGGCCATGCAATCTTCCTGGGATGAATCACAGCAAAAACTGAACAACGCGATTCGTGAAAATCTCGCGTCGAATTCCGGAAAGATCGACAAACTGGTTCGTGAAGCTTCGGCCGCCTCGCAGGAGCAGGTTCGCGCTTATGTGTCAAATTTGCAAACCGAAAACCTCCAGATGGTGAAGGAATATTTCCAGCTGACGTCTGCCGAACAAAAAGATTACATCGAAAACCTCCTGGTCGATTTCGCGAAGTATCTCCAGCAACAACGGAACGACGACCTGCAGATCGTGCAGAGCAGGCTCAACCATATCGAACAAAATACTTCGGTATTCAAGCAGGAAACGGAACAGATCTTATCCAGCATCATCACCACCGTGGGCAGTACGCCGCAACGGGAGACCAAATACTAATGTGAATCAGTCACAGCAAACAGAAACGAAAAAACAATGACGAGCAATAAATCCATGATCCGATTGATGATTTTCGCGACCGCGCTTTTCCTGGCCGGTGTAACGAACGTATCTGCCCAGAAGATTGATGCTGAACGGATGCAGCGCGATATTGAAGTAGCGGAAAATATCCTGGGCACGCTGATCAAGCAGCAGTTTAACAATCAACGAACCTTTTTTCCGCTTGAGATCAACGGTACCTATCAACCCGGTTCCGGCGTTACGTTTACGCTCCCGGCTGATTTTACAACGCCCATTATCTTCTCCGGCGGGAACGATGTCATCGTTTGGGGCTCCGAATCCAACCGGCAGACCTTCCGGTTCAACGTTGAGAACGGGAATGATATCAGCCCGGCCAACGGCGTAAATGAACGTCCCGTTCCGGCGGACCCTAAAACTGAAAACCTGGGCGACCGGGTCCGGGAGAAAAAACGCCTCGATATGGACAGCATCAGGGAAACCTACAACATCAAGGTGATCGAAGCAGCAAAACTTTTCATGGTGGATTATGGCGATATGATCACGCAGCTGAATCCGGAAGAAAAGATCACCGTCACGAACCAGGGGAACCAGCCACGGGTATGGGTAAATCATTACTTCAATGCACCCAAGCGGACGCACCTTACCATTGAAACCGTGAAATCCGATCTCGCTTCCTACAAGCAGAGTAAACTGACCCGCGATCAACTGCTGGCGCGCATCAAAGTCATCAACACCCAGACCATCGATGAGGTGGAACCGGACCTCGAGTTACTCACCAGTATTTTCAACCGGCTTTACCGTGCTGATCTTTCCAAAACTTATTTTACGGAAGACAACATTTATTACGAACATTTGAAGGACTTCGGCGCCGTCTTTTACATGCAGGTATTCAGCAGTTATGAAAGAGGTTTTCAGCGTTACGTGATGCCTACGCTCAGGTTGGATAATCTGGATCTCGAGGCAAAAAACAAGAAAGTGGCCGAGCTTTATCCGAAATTTGAACAGGATCTTAAGGAGAATATTCTCGAATACGGACGCACCCTGAAAAGCCTCAAGGATGACGAGATATTGGTTTTTCAAATCCAGGTGACGCGGTGCCAGGGTTGCAATATTCCTTCCACGCTCGAACTGAGTATCAAAAGCACGACCCTGAAACAATTCAACGATGGGAAAATTGATAAAAATGCTGCCCTCAGCCTTTTTACCCTGAAAAAAGGGACAAACCAATAGTTTTCCGCTTTACGCGAACGTGCCGGCCAAAATAAACATTGCGGCCGGCACGTTACGTATCCACCGTTAGACGACGTGTTATCGCCGGTAGTTAAATTAGTGTAACCGGGAAGCGTAATTTTGAGTACCTAGGACCGTATTTATGTTAAGTTTGGCGCGATTTTGTGTGTAAAGGGCACACAACCGACCCATTACCAATTTTAAAGCATGAAAAGAAATTTACTGATCGTGGCCGGAGTAGCTGCTGTGGTGCTGATCGCCTTCTGGATCGTAAAGGGGAGCGCCTCGGGCGACCCCGGCGCCATCATGACCGTGGTAAAACGAGGACCTTTCAAGGTCGAAATAGAGACTACCGGCGAACTTGAAGCCAAAAATTCAGTAAAAATACTTGGGCCCACACAATTGCGCGATTTCAGGATCTGGAACGTCACCATCCAAAGTATCATCGACGAGGGCACTGTTGTTAAGAAAGGCGATTGGGTCGCGGCGCTGGACCGTTCCGAATTCCAGACGCGATATAATGAAAAGCAGATCGAGCTCGAAAAAGCGAACTCCAGGTTTGTCCAGACACAGCTTGACACCACCCTGCAGATGCGCCAGTCCCGTGACGAACTCATCAACCTGAAATACGCCTACGAAGAAAAACAGATTATTCTCGACCAGTCGAAATATGAACCGCCCGCAACCATCAAGCAGAACGAAATCAATTTTGATAAGGCCGTAAGGGCTTATGAGCAGGCCCAGGAAAACTATAAGATCAAAAAGCGGCAGAATGTTGAGAAAATGCGGGAAGTATCAGCCGAGTTGAAGAAAGTCACGAATGAATACGATGCGATGACCAAGGTGCTGGAATCGTTTAATGTCATTGCGCCCGAAGACGGTATGGTGATCTACCAGAAGGGATGGGACGGTAAAGCGATCAAAGCCGGGTCCCAGATCAGTATGTGGGAACCTACTGTTGCCACCCTTCCCGACCTTACCAAGATGATGTCGAAGACCTATGTCAACGAAGTCGACGTTCGCAAGGTCAAGACAGGCCAGCATGTCGACATCGGCCTTGACGCATACCCCGACAAAAAACTGACGGGGATCGTGACGCGGGTAGCGAACGTGGGAGAACAGCGACCGAATTCTGACGCTAAGGTTTTTGAGGTCGCCGTAGAGATCAACGGTACCGACCCCACGCTGCGGCCATCCATGACAACCAGTAACAAGATCGTAGCGCATGTTGTTGACAGCGCATTGTACATTCCACTCGAATGCCTGCACAGCCAGGCTGATACGGTAACGTTCGTTTATAAAAAGAGTGGTATCAAAACCACGAAGCAGGAAGTGATGGTAGGACATACCAACGCCAACGACGTGGTGATCCTGGGCGGACTCTCCGAAAAGGATCAGGTTTACCTTTCTGTTCCTGCCGGTCTCGAAGATGACGAGATCACGTTGCTGAAGGAAATGAACGGCAAGCGACGGAAGGACAAGGAGGAAGAAAAACCTGCCGAAACCGAACAGCGCAAAGTGATCCCGACCGCTTCTCACCCGTAACCGAACACTATGCTATCTCCCAGGCTATTGGCAAATTTATCCATTGCGATCGGTGCGGTAGTTGCAAATAAATTGCGCTCTTTGCTTACGGCGTTGGGTATCATTTTTGGCGTCGCTGCGGTTATTGCCATGATGGCCATCGGCAATGGCGCACAACAGGAGATCCTCGACCAGATCAAACTTGTGGGCGTTAATAACATTGTCATCAAGCCCGTGGTGGAACAGAAGGAAGAACAGGTCGAGGAGCAGGTAGGGCAGCAGGAAAAAAAGAAGTTTTCGCCCGGACTTACCGTGCGCGACGTCAAGAGTATCCAGGAAACCATTCCCGGTATTACCAAGATCAGTCCGGAGATTATTCTGGAGACGTATGTCATTCGCAACGGCTTACGGCGATCAGCGAAGCTGGTCGGTATAGAGCCTGCCTATTTTTCCATCTACAACTTCGACCTGCAGGAGGGGCAGATTTTCAGCATGGAACAGGAACGCGTTGGTGCGCCCGTGTGCATCATCGGAAATTCGATCAAGGCAAAATTTTTTCCCACCGAAAATCCGCTTGGCAAAAGTATCAAAGTGGGGCGGCACTGGCTTACCATCGTTGGCGTGCTCGCCGAGCGGGTGGTGTCAGCCACGAGTATCAGCAAGCTGGGGATCCGGGACTTCAACATGGATGTGTATGCGCCCATCCAGTCGGTATTGGTGCGTTATAAAAACCGTGACAAAATAACCGCAGAGGCGTTGCGCCTGGAGGCCATGCGGAGCCGCGGTATGATCCAGGACAATAGCCAGGCCGTTCAGGATACGCAAACCGATCAGGAGAAGAAAAATTATCATCAACTCGACAGGCTTGTCATACAGGTCGATGACACCCGCCAGCTGTCCGCGACGGCCGAGATTATTGCACGGCTGTTGCAGCGGAGACATTACGAAGTGGTGGACTATGAGATTGAGATCCCCGAACTGTTGCTTAAACAACAACAGCGGACCAATGATATCTTTAACTATGTATTGGGTGCTATCGCCGGCATCTCGTTGCTGGTGGGAGGGATTGGGATCATGAACATCATGCTGGCGTCCGTGCTGGAACGCATCAAGGAAATCGGTCTCCGGCTGGCGATTGGCGCGAAAAAATCGGATGTTATTCAGCAGTTTTTGCTGGAAGCAGTCATGATCAGTGTGTCCGGCGGTATTATCGGCGTGATCCTGGGTGTTTCAATGGCCTACATTGTGTCCGAATTTGCGGGGATACCCACCATCATCAGCTTTACGTCGATATTACTCTCATTCGGGGTCGCCGCGACGGTAGGCCTGATCTTCGGTATCGCACCCGCCCGAAAAGCCGCGAACCAGGATCCCATCTCCTCCTTACGTTATGAATAAAAAGCATTATATCTTTTTCCTTTTTGTTATTGCATTTTTTATTTCCTGGACTGGCCATGCGCAGAGCACATTTTCGCTGGAAGATATTATCCAGCGATCCAAGGGTCAGTCACCCTCGTCCAAACAGGCGGAGACCAGGAAAGAAAACCGGTACTGGCAGTACAGGTTCTTCAAGACGAATTACAATCCGCAACTCCGGCTGGAGGGGAGCTTGCCGAGTTATTACAAACGCGTAAATCAGATCCCGCAACAGGATGGAACCTTTCGCTATATTCCGGTTGAACAAACCAACAACGACGTAAACCTGGGATTACTCCAACGTATCCCCTGGACGGGCGGAACCATATCGGCCAATACCAGCCTGGGATATTTTAAGGATTTTAATGACCCTTCTGCGCTCGCCGAGCAATGGAGTGGTACCGTCATGAATGTCCGCCTCAATCAACCCCTGTTTGCTTTCAATGAACTTCGATGGGACAAAATGATTGAACCGCTCCGCTACGAAGAATCTAAGAGGGAATATGTCGAGCAGATGGAATTTATCTCAAGGGAAGCCGTAGATCGTTTTTTTAATGTACTGGAAGCGCAGATCTTTCTGCAGATCGCAACGTTCAACCTGGCCAATAACGACACGATCTACAAGATCGAGCAAGGCCGCTATAATATCGGTACCACATCGCAGGATAAATTGCTGCAGGTAGAGCTGCAGCTCCTGCGTTCCCGGCAGGATGTTGCACGGGCGGGATTGAACCTTGAAACAGCCACGTTGCGTCTGCGCTCTTTTATCGGCCTAAATCCGGACGAAAAAATTCAGTTGACATTGCCTGAAGAAATTCCACAGCTTACCGTTACCGTGGAGGAGGCGCTGGAGCATGCCAGGAAAAACCGCGCGGCGTTTGTCGCGTTCGAGCGCAGACGCATCGAGGCCGACCAGGAGGTCGCCGTTGCGAAGGGCCAGCGGTTTCAGACTAACCTGTCCGCAGCGTATGGTTTAAATAACAACGGGCTGGTCGTGAATGACGTCTACACGAAACCTGAGGAATTGCAGCAGTTCAACCTTACGCTCAGCGTCCCGGTGCTGGACTGGGGCCGTAATAAATCCCGGATGCGCACGGCGATTGCAAACCAGAAGCTCAATGAATATGTGATCGCACAGGATGAAGTAAATTTTGAGCAGGAGATCATGACGCAGGTTCGCCTGTTTGAAATGCTGCGGCTGCAGATCGACATCACACGTAAATCTGACGAGGTTGCCACTGAACGGTATAACGTAGCACAGAATCGCTACCTCATTGGCAAGATTGATATCACCAATTTAAACATCGCCCTGACTGAAAAGGACGACGCCAAGCGCAGTTACATCCAGGCATTAAAGGATTTTTGGGTGGCTTATTATGATCTGCGCCGCCTGACGCTATATGATTTTTCTGCGCGGCAGTTGTTGTACAAGCCGGAGGAGTAAAGGCACAAAAAAGTCCCGCCCTGTTAACAGGACGGGACCATCATGATGTAACTTGTTTTTTTATTCTTCGATCGAAAACACCCTTGTGTTGTCGGCAGGATCACACTCTTCCACGGTGCCTGCTTGTTTTAGCTCTGCGATCAGAAACAGGTAAGCATACGCGTCAAGGTCGCCGCCGGCATTTGAAGTCCAGCCATATTCATAACTTTCACCGGTTTCGAGCGTTCCACCGTTATCAAGCACGAATCCGCCGGCAGCGGGATCTGTTGCATCCAGTACATCGTCCGGTGAAAGCCGCGTCTGTAAAACAAATTTCGTCATATCCAGTGGTGCCGAACCGAGATTTATAATCTCAAAGCTGTATGAGACCGTGGTGGTTGACCTGTCGGTGATTGTAAAATTGACGATCGCAAGCTCTGCATTATTGCAGATTACAAAATCGTTTTCACTGGTTTCAGTGTGCGAGCCGATGGTTACAGAGATTTTGCCTGTTGTAGCGTCTTCCGGGACTGTTACCGTGAGTTCGGTATCCGTAGCACTGGTGACCGTCGCCGTTGTTCCGTTAAATTCTACGGTATTGCGTTCGGCCTCATCAAGAAAGTTTTCACCCGTAATGGTGACGGAAATACCTGGGGCTCCGATGCCAGGGGAGAAACCTGTTATTACGGGTGTGGCGAGTACCACGAAGTCATCAGCAGAGGTCGCTGTTTTTCCGTTTACCGTAACCGTAATTTTTCCTGTAGTCGCATCCTCGGGGACGGTAACCGTAAGTTGTGATGCCGTGGCCGCGGTGACGACAGCTGTCGCGCCGTTGAATTTCACTGCATTTTCACCGGGTGTCGCACTGAAATTTTGCCCTGTAATCACCACGGAATATCCCGTTACATCGCTGGTCGGCGTAAACGAAGTAATCATGGGTGCAGGCGGATCGATCGTGTCTTCATCGCCGTCATCATCTTTACACGATACCGCGATGGCAACACATGCGATCATCAGAAATCGCAGCGCGTGTTTGAATGTGTGATATTTCATAAGCTAACAAAAATGATTTGATTAAAATTAGCTTTTATATCGCATCGGCCGGAAGGGGAAACAGGGCAAAAAGCGGATTTTCTTACATCTTCCCGACGAAGGGTATTTGAAGACGACTAACAGAAGGCAAGACGACTTCAGATGCCGGTGTAATTGAACGGCGTGATTTCCTTTAATCTTTTTTTCAGGCCATCATTTACATTCAGGCCATCGATAAAATCAGCAAGGCTTTTTTGCGTGATCTTTTCATTCGTACGGGTCAAAGCCTTGAGCGCTTCATACGGATCGGGATAAGCTTCTTTCCGCAGGATGGTTTGTATGGCTTCGGCCACAACAGCCCAGTTGTTTTCAAGGTCGTTGTTGATCGCCGACTGGTTCAGCTGCAGTTTGCCGATACCCTTGAGGATGGATTGAAAGGCGATGTACGTATGCGCCATCGGAACGCCTACGTTTCGCAACACCGTGGAATCCGTCAGGTCGCGCTGCAGCCTGGACACGGGCAGCTTGGCCGAGAGGTATTCGAAAATGCCGTTCGCGAATCCCAGATTTCCTTCCGCATTTTCAAAATCGATCGGGTTCACTTTATGGGGCATGGCCGATGATCCGATCTCACCTTCTTTGATTTTCTGCTTGAAATATTCCATGGAAATGTACTGCCACACATCGCGGCTGAAATCGATCAGGATCGTATTGATGCGCTTGAGATTGTCGAACAGCGCTGCAAGATTGTCGTAGTGTTCTATCTGCGTAGTGGGATGACTACGCACCAGGCCGAGGTGTGCACAGAACTCATCGCCGAATTTGTTCCAGTCGATGGAAGGGTAGGCTACATGATGTGCATTGAAGTTACCGGTCGCGCCGCCGAATTTTCCGGAATGCGGAACCGCCTTTAACTGAAGGAACTGTTTTTCAAGGCGTGTGGCAAATACCATGATCTCTTTACCAAGCCGGGTAGGTGACGCGGGTTGCCCATGCGTGAACGCCAGCATTGGAATATCCTTCCATTCTTTTGCAAGGAGGTTCAGCTTTGACAGCAACTGGTCCAGGAGCGTATAGTATTCCCGTTCAATGAACTCTTTCAGCAACAGCGGAATGGCCGTGTTATTGATATCCTGCGAGGTTAGTCCAAAGTGGATGAACTCTTTGAAAGGCTGAAGTTTTAACCGCTCGAATTGTTTCTTGATGAAATATTCAACGGCCTTGACGTCGTGATTGGTTGTTTTTTCGATCTCTTTTATTTCCTGGCCGTCGCGTTCGGAGAACTGTTTGTATATTTTCCGCATGTCGTTGATCTGATGCACCGGAAAATCTTCAAGTTCCTGGACGGTCGCAGAGAGGGAGAGCAGGTATTCGATTTCAACCTGCACACGGTATCGCATTAAACCAAATTCCGAGAAATAGGGCGCCAGTGGTTTTACGGTTTCAAAATACCGTCCGTCAACGGGTGATATGGCGGTAAGGGGATTTAATTGCACAGTAGATCGGTTAAAGTCCAAAATTAATGTTTTCCTGTTTACTTTTGTGCGCGTTTTGAAACCTGGCCCGTATTTCTTTGTTGTATAGGAAACCACGCTATTCCCCTCGGCGGGAGGCGGTGACGGGCTTAAATTTTTATGATCTATGGCGTTTAATTTTTTTAAAAAATCGGGTAAAACCGACAAGAAAGAGGAAACACAGTCAGGGCCGCATTACTACGACCTGAAGGTGAAGGAAATTGTTCAGGACACGAAGGATGCGGTGATCATTGTATTCGAGCAACCGGAGCCGAAGATAGCATACAAATCGGGGCAATTTTTGACACTGATTGCGTCCATTCAGAATAAAGAAGTCCGGCGGGCCTACTCATTATGTTCCTCGCCGTTTGTTGATGAGGACCTCGCGGTTACCGTCAAGCGCGTGGAAAATGGTCTCATGTCGAACTGGCTTCCGGAACACCTCAAGCCGTCCGACAAGCTCAGGGTGATGGAACCGATGGGCCAATTTACCACTGAGTTCGACCCGAAACGCAAGCGTCATTTAATACTGTTCGCGGGCGGCTCCGGTATTACACCGATGATGTCCATCATCAAAAGCACCCTGACACAGGAGCCTGAAAGCATGGTCTCACTCATTTACTGCAACCGTGATATCGATTGTATTATTTTCAAGGATGAACTGGTAAAGTGGGAAACAAAATTCGAAGGACGTCTCCATATCATTCACATCCTCGACAACGCGCCCATGAACTGGCAGGGCTATTCCGGATTGCTGAATCACGACATGCTGACACGGCTGTTTGAGCGCATACCGGACTGGGGCATCGAGAAGACCACCTACCTGATGTGTGGCCCAGAAGGAATGATGAAAAATGTTGAGACCTTACTGGCTGCGAGAAACATCCCACAGGAAAAGATCTTCAAGGAAAGTTTTGTCCAGGGTACGATCAACAAGGAGCAGAAAGCCGAGCCGGCAGGAGCTGCGGATAAAAAAGCGAGAGCGGTAACGATCCGGTACGATGGCCAGGAATACAAGTTTATGGTCGAGCCTGACATGACCATTCTTCAGACCGCATTGGATCAAGGAATCGATCTGCCCTACTCTTGTCAGAGTGGTCTTTGCACCGCCTGCCGCGGCCGCGCTTTATCGGGCGAGGTAAAACTCGATGAAGAGGAAGGACTTTCAAAATCCGAGCGTACGGAAGGCTATGTGTTAACGTGTGTAGGCCATCCGATGAGCGATGATGTGGTTATCGAGATCGGTTGAGGTGATGTGTTGATGTGTTGATGTGTTGATGGTACACTATTGGGTGTAATAATTCTGGATCGAGCCCTTGGACATGCATTCAATAGCCAACCATTCATCCATCATCTTTCTCCAGCCTGTGCTTTTTATCGCTCGAAATATTCTTCACCGTCCAGGCAAGTTTTTTTTCGAAAGGGTGCTGGCGTACGGGGCACTCGAACTTGTTACAAATCCGGCATTGAAATTCCAGGCACCCGTCGGTGTGGACAAAGAACTCGACAGAGACTCCGAAACGGTCGCGTACCAGTGCCGTTAGCTCATCGATTTCAAGATGTGCTTCGTGAATGTTTAGGTACCAGGGGACGGTGAGATGGCAGTCAAGATGCAGTATATGACCGTACTTAATGATTCTGAGATTATGAAGGTCTATCCAGTTTACCTGGCGGTGTTTGTTCAATGTCTCCACCATTTCTTCCAGCAGGCTGCGATCGGTCTCATCCATGATGCCGGCAAGAGAACGTCGCATGATCCTGTAGCCGGTCAGCAGTATGATCCCGGCAAAGACGATCGCGATTGCGCTGTCAAGCCATTGAAGCCTGGTGTAATAGACGACGAGCAGTCCAAGTGATAACCCAATCGTAGAGTACGTATCTGAATGGAGGTGTTTGCCGCTTGACTGAAGGGCGATGGAATTATTTCTCCGCCCTGCCCGGAGACAAATCAACCCCATAACGTAATTCGCCACCGCGGTTGCGCAGATCAGGATGACACCTTTGTCCAGTTCCTTGATCGGCTCCGGGAAGATCAGATTATGCACGGCCTGAAACAGGATCACCCCGCCGGCGATGAGAATCATTGTGCCTTCCAGTCCTGCCGACACGAATTCAACTTTCCCATGACCATAGGGGTGATCTTCATCGCGTGGTTTGGCGCTCACCGTCAAACTGTACAACCCGATAAATCCCGCAACAATATTCACAATGCCTTCCATCGCATCGGTCAGCACAGCCACGGAATTTGTGATGTAATAAGCCACCACCTTGATCGCCAGCAGAACAACCGCGAGAATGGCTACCCACAGTTGAATACGGATATTTTTCTGCGCTGCCTGCATCCTATGCTTTGATTTTCCGGGCAAGCCTGATTAAGGCAGTCACGGCAATCACTACCCAGACGATGTTAATAAAGATATTTGCATATGCGGTCTTGAAGTATGAGTAAACGATCAGCAGCGCACCGCCGCCTATATTCATAAGATAAAAACTGATGGAGTCTGATTTTATCTTCTGGTAGCTGTTCAACCCGTAAGCTGTAACAACGGCGATAGAGCCGATCCATCCCAACGCTTCGATGAATATATCCATAGTATTCCGCGCATCCTGAACCGTCAGAATTTAAGCCGCGCCTGAAATTTAATATCATTCCTGATATTTCCTTCTATGGTTTCCATTGCCGATCCTATTTCATCCCGGTCGGCATACCGGGTGTGCGCATAGCGGATCCACAAACTCAGCAGCTTGTTCACTTTGTATCCTGCCACAACGCATTTGCGTATGCCTTTGCCATCATACGCCGGAAGCGAGTATGCCAGCCAGACATCATTTTCATACGCATATTGCCGGTTATCGTAATCCTCCGTATCAAACAAGGCGAGGTGCCCACCCAACTGAAATTTATTCAATGCAACGTTGATGCCCTGTATGATTGCCATGCCGCTCGTTACATTACCCTGGAATGAAAACCTGCTGAATTGTACCCGGGACTTCAACCGGATGCTTTGATTGATCCCGTAGTCGCTGCTAATGGTTACATTGTATTTCTGCGCCGTGGATGGAATATACTGTTTGTGATCGCCTTGGTTCGTATTGCGTTCTTTTTGCTCTTCCCTCACCTGGATAAACAAGCGGGCCTTTCTTGAAGGAAGGTACTCCGCCCGCAACAGCCACTCATGCCCTGATGACGGCCGGTAGGACCGGTACCTGAGCCATGGAAAGCGGAAAATATCAACGTACCCGCTGGTGATCCATCGACGGCTGAAACGGTATTTCCATCCCCAGTAAGCACCCGATTCATTTTGTGGTGTCGTACTTTCGGAAAAAGCGTTGCCGCTGATGGTGTAGAAGTTCCGATCATACCGGCGTAGCAGCAACGCGAAATCGAGCTTGGGACTCAGGCTGGTGAGCGCTCCCATCACCGTCCCCCACCCGCCATGCCAGGAACGTGCTACTTCACCAAAAACGGTGATGTTGCGGAAGGTGCAGTTCAGGTACATGCTTGTATTGGTATTGTCGCGTCCGCCGAATGCAAATTGATTGTACGGTGTGGGCTTTCGACTGATCGTGTGGCCGTAACCTACGGAGGCGTGGAGGAGCCCGATGTCCAGGTTTCCTGTTTGATATTGGAGCGCCATACCCCAGGACTGTTCTCCAATCGCGTGGCGTGTGGCAAGTTCTTTCAGGCTGCGATGCATGCCCGTGGTTTGCAACGAAGAGATAACCGGCGTGTCGTTCTCCGTCTCCACGTTGGCATCGCGCTTTG
>DASPJC010000329.1:0-3880 GCA_035628815.1 Ohtaekwangia sp.
CACTGAACCGGTTGGTCATCACCACGAGCGGCCCGTTGTAGACGACAGCAGGATCATCGTCTGATCCAACCTCGATCCGGTTGGCCGAGTTCTTAACCTGAACCACGGGTCCGTCCTTGATAAACAGACCGGTCAGGTCGATGGCCTCCGCGAGGGATCCGCCACCGTTATTCCGCAGGTCAAGTACAAGGCCATCTATTTTTTCAGCCTGCAATTCCTTGATGAGCCGCTGTACATCACGGGTCGTGCTGGTGTAGTTTGGATCGCCTTTTTGATACGCGGCGAAGTCCATATAAAAACTTGGCAACGTAATGACGCCGAGCTTAAGGTCCTTCCCATCCTTCTGGTAGGTAATCGTACTCTTCTGGGCGCGCTGGTCTTCCAGCTTGATCTTGTCCCGGAGGATAACGATAGTTTTCGGCGGGCCATTGAGTCCTGTTTCAGCAGGCAGAATCTGCAGCCTCACCTTGGTACCCTTCGGGCCTTTGATCAGCTTCACAACTTCATCGAGGCGCCAGCCGATCACATCCACCAGTTCGCCTTCATCGCCCTGCCCTACCGCCATGATCCGGTCATTCGCATGGATGAGATTGCTTTTGTCGGCGGGTCCGCCCGGTATAACCTCGGCCACCTTTGTGTAGTCATTGTCCGTCTGAAGCTTTGCGCCGATCCCCTCCAGCGACAGGCTCATGCTTTGCTTGAACAAATCGGCCGCTTTCGGCGACAGATAATTGGTGTGCGGGTCATACGCTTCCGTCATGGTATTCATGTAGAGACTGAAAACGTCTTCCGAATTGAACTGCTGAATGTTCTTGGCAAAGCGTTCGTAACGTTCGCGCAAAGTTTTTTCGATCTCCGTCTGGTTCTTGCCCGCCAGTTTCAGACTCAACGCCTGGCTTTTGATGAGTTTGCGCCATACTTCATCCAGTTCCCCGTCATTGGCTGCCCAGGGCTCCTTGTCACGGTCCGTCTCGTAATACTCTGTTGCGGTATAGTCGAATTCGCGGGGAATGAGTTCCTTAAACGCATAGGCCATCCGCTCATCAAACCGCTTGCGGAATACATTGTAGATCTCATAGGCCACATCCACATTCTCTTTGTCGGTGAAGTCATCGATCAGGTAACGGTATCGCTCGAAACCCTTGAGATCCTCGGCGGTGAAATACGTCTTGTTGTTATCGAGATTTCGGACATAGCCGTCCAGGATAACAGACGAAAGTGAATCGTTCAGTGTGATTTTGCGGTAGTGATTATTATCCAGGATATAGGCCGTTACTTTAGCTTCCTTTCCGTAGATCGGCTTTGCCCGCAGCTGGGTTGTATCAGCCGTGGTGGCCTGCACCATAGCAGCGGTCAGCAGCAAAAGGACCGTCATACCTGTGAAAATTTTACGTTTCATCATCTTCCTTCGTTTTTAGTAATGATCTTGGCAAAACTTGTGCCTCTTCGTGTTATACGATTAAAACACGCTTTTAGGTTTTATGTTGTCCCACACGGCAACTTTACCGTCAGGAAGCCTTTTCGGCATCGTATTCTTCCAGGAATTTCTGTGCTTGCTCAATGGTGGGGAACTCGAAAAATTTTCTTCCGGACACACTTGAATGGACCTCAACCCTCACCATGTCAACGTTTTTGTTGCGCTTGTAGCTGTGATTAGACGCCTTTTTATAGTCATCTGCTTCCTTGGTTGAAATGTTAAAAGCGGTGGCCCGTACAGACTTGCAGTACGAACACTGGAAGTGTTTAATTAATTCACCGGATGATTCTTTCGTCGGGTGGCGGGTAATCTCCTCCTTAACGACGCGCATGGTATAAAATCCACAGCTGTTGCACTTGAGGGCCTGCAGATGACCGGGATATTTGTCAATCCGGATATCGCCCGACTTTTCGTCCATCCAGACGTCATAGTCTATGGAAAAAACGTTTTCCTCCGCCTGCATGCCCTCCTCCAGATGTACATCTTCCTCGTCCTCGCTAAGCAGCCGCATCTTGTTGCCGGCAGTGCTTGTGCGCGGCATGTACCGCCATTTGCGCAGCTTGCCGTTTAGTACGGTGGGATAATAATAATCGAGGATCAGGAAGGCGACGTATGCGATCAACGTGCCACCGGCAATAGACATGAACAGCCGCACAAAAAACCACACCTCGACCACATGCAACTTGCCCATGCCATACAGGTTGATGAGCATGGCGGCGGCGATGGCAAAGCAGAGGAACACCTTTTTATAGCTCCTGATCTCGTGTTGGTTGATATAATCGTATTTGCCTTTGTAGCTTTTGATTGTCGATACCCGAAGTTTATGCAGGAGGTATATGAATATACCGGCTGCGGTCATGATCAGGGCGCCGGTGATCATGATGTAGTGCCAAGTGTTTAAAAAAGGACTGGTCTGTTCCATTCGATGTCAATTAGTATTTTTAAAGATAATTTATAAAAACGAATAACCCACGGCGATTAAGATGCGGGTATGGTCCAAAAAAAACTTTTCAGAATGCTGGCACGCCTTAACCGGGCGGTTCTGCCCCGCCTGAGCCGGCGGGATATCAGCAGGCTATCCCCCCTGCAAAAGGCGCTGGTCGCCTACCGGTACTGGGTCACCAAGAATGCATTGGATTGATTCTTAACCGTTAAAAAGTCAGGAAAACAGGTGTAACCCGAATACAAGCCAGGTCTGTCAATATTTTGTGCATCCTTACACGCCGAAGCCAAATATTTGTAATAAATTTGCTTATTCAAGTGCACTAATACACAATGGAGGCCTATTTGCGTTATGTTCCGTCCCCAGCTTCCCTTCAGTACCGGTACCTTTACCGGGCGCGGGCTGATGCTTCCGGCATCATGCGGTATCACCGGATCAAACCGGGCTATTCTAATGACCGGATCAGCCGTACAGCCTTCACCAAAGCCTACAACGAATCGCAGATCATTGCCATCCGGCCCCTGCGACGGGCAGAAAACGACCTCCACACCGGCTATTTTGAGTTTGAATTCTACGTCTGAGGTGAATTGTCACGGGCGATTGAGAATACCTGCCAGGTTCGCTGGGCTGTAATTGACCGACTTGATTGTCTTGTTATCCGCCTTCCGGTAAACCAGCCATTTACCAGCCACTTCCTGATAATAGCAGTCTGTACCGTCCTTCTGCCGGTAGTGTTCAACGGTCGCCTTCGCTTCATCTTCTGACGCACAGGTCTTGCTCATATTCGAACGCTGAACTTCCTCAAAAAGCGCGGCGAATTTTTCACCGAGGCCAAATTCCAGTATCGCCCCTGAAAGGACGTACTGGATATCACAAAGTGCATCGGCTACCTCAACGATGTCTTTCTCTAGGATGGCGACCTCCAGCTCCTTAAGTTCCTCTGCCAGCAATGCCACCCTTAGCTTGCAGCGGTCTTCCGCCGGAATGGAGGGTTCAGGCAGTATTGGATGCCGGAAGGTCTGGTGAAATTCAGCCACGAGGTTGAGGGCATCAGGTTGTTTCATACATTAAATTTCGATTAGGGAATAGTTGTGCTCCGGACGATCGATTTCAATCGATAGAATACATGTAACAGGCACCGGATTCATCCCGGCAATAAAGCGAATTGAAAACAATATTAAAAAATTCGCGTAAGTTTGCGTAGATGAAATTCTTCAGAGCCGTATTGATCCGGAAGACCTGTGCCATTTTTACGGGCTTGCTGGTCCTTAATATGAGTTTCTTCCTGGCGGAGGTACAAGCCCTGCAGCTTCTGCGCGACAAGCAGATGGTTGAAAACGTTGCCAGGCTCATCTTAGGCGCGGCAAATGAAGAAGAGAAGGACTTTTCAGGTTCTTCCGAGGCAGGCGTTTTCTCCGGCAAGGATATCTCGCTTACATCAGCGACGGATACCGACCCGT
>DASPJC010000330.1:0-7238 GCA_035628815.1 Ohtaekwangia sp.
CGTAGCACATTCACAATAGCAAGCCGTTTTTCTTCGCCCTTCTCAATCTGCTTGTTCACAGCTTCGTAGAAGTGATCGAGCTGTTCTGCAACAATCGTATTCAACGCCGTCATTGAAATAGCACAGTTGTCTGCGCCGCCCACTGCGCGGAATTCAAATTTGTTTCCGGTGAATGCAAAAGGAGAAGTACGGTTCCGGTCTGTGGCATCAAGAATAATTTCCGGGATCTGGTCGATACCCAGCTTCATATACATGTTGTCACCTTTCTCGATCTTCACATTGCCCTTGCCTTCCAGTTCATCCAGTACGGCCGACATTTGCGAGCCGATGAACGTAGACATAATGGCCGGAGGAGCTTCGTTGGCGCCGAGGCGGAAGTCGTTACCCGGTGTCGCGATGCTGGCGCGGAGCAGATCGGCATGTGTGTGAACCGCCTTGATCGTCGTTACAAAAAATGTTAGGAACATCAGGTTGTCGCGCGCGCTGCTGGTGGGTGCATAAAGGTTGACACCGGTATCGGTTATCAGCGACCAGTTGTTATGTTTGCCCGATCCGTTTAAACCGGCAAAAGGTTTTTCATGGAACAGGATTTTCAGGTCATGTCTTTCCGCCACACGGCTCATCACATCCATCATGAGCTGGTTGTGATCGTTCGCGACGTTTACATCTTCGAATAATGGCGCTACTTCGAACTGGCTCGGGGCTACCTCGTTGTGACGGGTACGCACCGGGATTCCCAGCTTCCAGCATTCCATTTCAAAATCCTTCATGTAGTCGTATACCCGGGACGGGATAGAACCGAAATAATGATCTTCCATTTGCTGACCGCGGGCCGGAGGGTGTCCGAAGACAGTACGGCCGGCCATAACGAGGTCGGGGCGCGCGTTAAACAGGGCTTTATCGACCACAAAATATTCCTGCTCAGGTCCGAGGGATGCGACGACATGCTGAATGTCTTTGTCGAAGAGCTGGCAAACTTTGGTTGCGGCCAGGTCGACTGCTTTCAGCGCCTTCAAGAGGGGCGCCTTCGTATCGAGGGTTTCACCAGTATAGGAAACGAAGATTGTCGGGATTGACAGGGTCTTTCCATAGAGAAACATGGGCGAAGTAGGATCCCACGCCGTGTATCCACGTGCTTCAAAAGTACTTCTGATACCACCACTGGGGAACGACGATGCATCGGGTTCCTGTTGAACAAGCTCACTTCCTTTAAATTTTTCGATCCCGGCCAGCGCATCGAAGAAAGAGTCGTGCTTCTCAGCCGTTCCGCCAGTCATGGGCTGAAACCAGTGGGTAAAGTGGGTGGCGCCTTTTGCCATGGCCCACGCTTTCGCGGCAGAGGCTACAGCATCCGCAGTGGTTTCATCGATTTTTTCGTGATTTTTAATTGACTGGCTTACTTTCTTGAAAACAGCCGGGGCCAGTGTAGCCCGCATTTGTTCGATCCCGAATACGTTTTCTCCAAAAAGCTTGGAGACTACGGAACCGGGTACATCGACATGTACGCGAGGTCGCTCACTCAATTTTTTGAGAGCTTCGAATCGTAGTTGAGCCATAAGTGGTTGTAAATTTTGATGGTTTAGCTGCCAAATCTATCGGATTTTTTGATAGGTAGGGTTTGTAGGCGCCCGAATTTTAATTTTTTATTAAGAATACGTTTGCGGAAGGCTTATTTTTTAACGGTACCTTAAAAAAGCTGCTAGCTGTGCTGATATTTTAAACAATAGCATAAACCCGGCTATTTAAATGGGTCCAAATAGGATAGCATTTCATGAGGAACAACCAGGCCGGTCAACCCACCTCCCTACTGCGATCCCAAGGCCCCAATGCCCAAGGCCCAATCTATGTTAAAATCTCCCAATCTTCGTTGAGTACGGGAATCGCCTGATGTGCTGTGAGATCAAACATGCAGGGGACTACCGCCACATAATTGTTTGCGATAGCCCATTCATCATTATCCTCACCTTTATCGAAGTTTATAAAATTGCCAGCCATCCAGAAGTATCGGCGGCCATTGGGGTCATATCGCTGGTCGAATTCCTCCACCCATTTTGCATTGGCCTGGCGGCACACGCGGATTCCCTTCAGCGGTTCAGGACCGGCGGGCGGAAAATTTACGTTCAGCGCAACACCCTTGGGAAGCCCCTTGTCCAGTACCTGTAACGTGATTTTCCTGATATACTCGTGCGTGTGCGAAAAATCCGCATCGTGCGAATAGTCACAGAGTGAGAATCCTACCGCGGGCGTTCCTTCAATGGCGCCTTCGATCGCCGCAGACATGGTGCCGGAGTATAAAACGCTGATCGATGTATTGCTCCCATGGTTCACCCCGCTCACAACAATATCTGGCTGACGCTGACCCTTCAACACAAAATGTCGCGCAATTTTTACGCAGTCGGCGGGCGTTCCTGAACATTCAAACGCCTGCACATCCTTGAAGATGTAGTTCTGTTCCAGCCGAAGTGTTTCCCCCACTGTAATGGCGTGACCCATACCGGATTGTGGACTGTCCGGTGCGACGACGAGTACATCGCCGATCTCCTTCATGACGTTTACAAGGGTAAGGATTCCTTTCGATGTAATACCATCATCGTTGGAAACCAGGATCAAAGGTCTGTTCATGGAATGCGATTACGGCGAAAGATACGGATGAACCATAAACATGAAAGGCTTTTCGCACCGAATCTTTACGCGCCAAACAGGGAATTGTAATACGTCACGATCCTGGCGAGGTCGTACTTGTCCTCATATTTTAGCCGGTTGGCCTTCATGTATTTTTCGACTTCTTCACTGCGTTTGCCCATCCGGTCGAGCAGATCATTTTTGTTGCCTGTAAACTCGACAATATTGCCGTCTTCTTCGAGGAAGAAATATTTATATACCAATACCTGGCGTGAATAGGAAGCGCCGTAGTAATACATGGAGTTATAGGTACGCACCTCCAGTCCTTCCCGGGCAAGCAACGTCAATTTTCCCTCGGTCAGCAGTTCAAAAAAAACGGGCGCCCTGTAGCTTGACGGGGTGGTATAAGGCAACGCGTAAAACTGCCGGTAACGATTGACGGTCCTGTCGAAAATTTCAAAAAACAACACCTTGCGCGCGGAGTACGCCTCTGTTTTCTGACTGGCCGAAGCATATTGAAGGAGGTCCTGCTGCAAATCATATTTGACCTGGCCCCGCAAGGTATCACCATTCACCAGAACGATCTTTCCCTCGTGCCAGTACTCGAAGGGCCAATCCTGGGCGCCGCTTTCGTGTACCGGCAGAACTTTCAACACAAAAAACCAAACGATCATCATCCCACGCGAAGCGCCGGTTTTAAGCACAGAAGTTTGATGGCCCGTGTCAGTCTTCATTTTTTTCTGTCGTGCAGAATATTATGTCCGAGCTTGTCGCGTTTTGTCATCAGATAACGTTCGTTGTGCGGATTCGGTACAACTTCGATCGGAACATTATCCACAATTTCCAATCCATATCCCATAAGTCCAACACGTTTTTTCGGATTATTCGTGATGAGCCTTATTTTGGATATCCCCAGATCCCGGAGAATTTGCGCCCCGACGCCGTAATCACGTTCATCCATATCAAATCCAAGCTGCAAATTTGCTTCCACGGTGTCCAGCCCCTGCTCCTGCAGCTTGTAGGCCTTCAGCTTGTTCAATAAGCCGATCCCCCGCCCTTCCTGTTTCATGTAAAGCACCACGCCTTTTCCGGCCTCGTCTACCAGTTCCATGGCTTTGTGCAACTGGGACCCGCAATCACAGCGGCACGACCCAAAGATGTCGCCGGTCACACAGGAAGAGTGAACGCGGACAAGCACCGGTTCATCTTTTTCCCAGGTGCCTTTTATCAGCGCCAGGTGTATATCGTGCGTATTGGTTTGCTCGAAGGCAACGAGATTGAAATGCCCGTGCGCTGTCGGCATATCGACCTCGATCTCCCTTTTGATGAGGGACTCTCTTTTTATCCGATACTCGATGAGGTCCTTGATCGACACCAGCTTCAGGTTGAACCGCCGGGCAACCTTCACCAGGTCGGGAAGCCGTGCCATGGATCCATCTTCATTCATGATCTCCACAAGTACACCGGCCGGCTTGAACCCGGCAAGACGGGCAAAATCAATGGATGCTTCCGTATGACCTGCCCTTCGCAAAACCCCGCCGCGCTTGGCTTTCAACGGAAAAATATGGCCGGGTTTGCCCAGTTCTTCTTTCTTCGTTTCAGGATCCACCAGCGCGCGGATAGTTTTAAACCGGTCGTGCGCTGAAATGCCCGTTGTACACCCATGACCGATCAGGTCGACGGAGACAGTGAATGGCGTTTCAAACACCGCTGTATTGGTTCCGACCATTAAATCCAGTCCAAGCTCTTCACAGCGGTCTTCCACCAGCGGCGCGCAGATCAACCCGCGTCCATGGGTGGCCATAAAGTTGACAATCTCCGGCGTAACACATTCCGCGGCGCAGACGAAATCTCCTTCATTTTCGCGGTCGGCATCATCGACAACGATGATGACCTTGCCATTCTTGATGTCTTCGAGTGCTTCCGGGATCGTGTTTAGTTTTATGTCATTCATGAGGTTCTGGATTCTGGATACTGGAGGTTGGGTAGTGGGTGTGCGTTTTTTTTATGCAAACATATAACTGCCGCTGAATGTTCCTTTATTGGGAAATGACGATGCCGAGGACGCTGGCAAGTTCTTTTTCGGCGCCCTTGAGCTGCTCGTGAATTGTAAAATACTTCTCCATATCCTCATCGTTTGAAGCGTCTTTCATCTGCGACAGGTTCGCCTCCATCAGTTTCTGAATCATCCTGAACTTTAATCGCAGCACATTGCTATACGCCATGTCCTGTAATACTTCCCGTTCGTGCGGAAAATAAATATGGAACTTTTCGCTCCAGTGTTTGCTGGTCTCATACCGCGGCGTCGTCAACTCGGCCACGGTGCGTTTTACTTCGGGCGTTCCGTGCTCCATAAAGTAAAGCGTATCCCTGGCTTCACCCTGTGCGGCGCCCTCGATGAATGCGTCGTAAACATCCTTGTACACCGGCGTGGTGAATTCCACGTCGGCCAGTTCAGCAAGCATGAAATCCAGGAGTCGCTGATCACCATAATTACTTTCCGCGTAATTCACCAGCAACCGGATCGCTTCCCGCTCCTGCATCTGAACCATCCCCGCTGTATCGGGCCTGGAAACCGAAGGGGAATCCTGGAGGGTTGGAGTAACCTCTTTTGTCTCCTGCCGAGCTTTCTCCTGCGTACTTTTCTGGCGCTCGTGAATTAATATCTTATTAAGCTCCGTCAGCAGCACTGTTTCGGGAAGCTTTAACAGGTGACCGGTTTCCTGAATGTAGACGGACCTTTTGATTGCGTCGGGTATCAGCGCAATGCTGGTAATGATCTCCCGGATTGCCTCCGCTTTTTTGATGGGATCGCGTGAGGCATCGTCAGCATAAAGATCAATCTTGAAAGAGATAAAATCCTTGGTGTGATCCTTCAGGTATTGCTTGAAGTCGACACTACCCATCTTCTTCGAAAAACTGTCGGGGTCTTCACCATCCGGCAGCAACACAACCCGTACATTCAACCCTCCCTTAAGGATTAGGTCGATCCCGCGAAGCGCGGCTTTGATACCGGCGGCATCGCCATCAAAAAGCACCGTAACGTTTTCGGTAAAGCGCCGGATCAGCTTGATCTGCTCCTCGGTCAATGCCGTGCCGGAAGAAGCCACAACGTTATCAACATCCGCCAGGTGCAGCGAGATCACATCGGTATAACCTTCCACCAGGTAGCAAAAATCCTCCCGGCGGATCGCGTTCTTTCCCTGGTAGAGACCATAGAGTACATTGCTCTTGTGGTAGATCTCTGTTTCGGGGGAGTTGATGTATTTCGGCTGATCTTTTTCTTTTGTAAGGATACGCGCGCCAAAAGCAATTACTTTCCCCGACAGGTTATGCACCGGGAAAATCACCCTTCCGCGAAAGCGATCGTACGATCTTCCATTCTCCTTCCTGACGACAAGACCGGCTTTCTCCAGCAACATTTCAGTGTAGCCGATGCCCAGCGCTTTTTTGCCCAGGTTGTCCCACTCGTTCAACGCATAGCCCAGCTCGAACTTTTCGATGATCCGGTCATTGAACCCACGCTCCCTGAAATAACTCAGGCCGATGCTCCTCCCCTCGTCATGCTGCAGCAAAAGTTCTTTATAATAGTCTTTGGCATAGTTCATCAGGCCATAAAGACTGTCACGTTCGTCATACTGGATCTGCTCATCGGCTGTCCGCTGGTCCTCTTTGATCTCAACGCCATATTTTTTGGCCAGGTACCGGATGGCCTCCAGGTAGCTCATCCCCTCATGTTCGATGATGAAGGTGATGGCATCTCCACCCTTACCACTGCTGAAGTCTTTGAATATTCCCTTGGACGGCACCACGTAGAAAGAGGCGGTCTTTTCGTTCGTAAAAGGACTTAACGCCTTGTAGTTCTGGCCTGAACGCTTTAAAGACACAAAATCGCCGACCACATCAACGATGTCGAGACGGCTTTTTACTTCATCAATGGTGTCGCGGGAGATCATATTTTGACAGCGTAAAGATAGGATTTCGATTGGAAAACAAGGCGTCGCTGCCGGGCTGAAGAAGCGCTGTCTGGCGGAATCTCATGTCAGCGCTGAAGTCGCGGCACCGATTTCCCAAACTATTGAACAATCCCTATTGACTCTGGATATTCCCGCCTAAATTGCGGCAGTTTTGGATTTTATGGTCACTTTTATTGTTACTGGAACATGAGTTTTAGCCAGGCAGATATTCTGAAAGCCCTTTCTACAGTCGAAGACCCGGATCTGAAACGCGATCTGGTTAGTCTGAATATGATCAAAGACCTGAAGGTGACGCCGGAAAAGGTCGCTTTTACGGTAGTATTGACCACGCCGGCATGTCCCCTGAAAGAAAAGATCCGGCAGGATTGTGAAGACGCTGTCCGGGCCGTGATCGGCGAGAAAACGGGTTTAGAAATTTTTATGACCTCATCGGTGACGTCCCTTCGCGACAATGCTCCGCTGCTGCCGTTGGTTAAAAATATTATCGCCATCGCCTCGGGCAAAGGTGGCGTTGGCAAATCCACTGTTACCTCGAACCTCGCGGTGGCGCTGGCCCAGACAGGCGCAAAAGTGGGATTGATCGATGCCGATATTTACGGTCCGTCCATTCCCACCATGTTCAACTGTGAGTTCGAGCAA
>DASPJC010000331.1:0-5512 GCA_035628815.1 Ohtaekwangia sp.
ATATTTTCAGGTATCATTTTACAACCTTCGCACAGGAAGATCCCATGAAAGCGCTGACTTTTGTGTGCGGTATGATCATCGTTTTTGTTTTCCTGTCGAACATGTTCCGCTACATGGAACGCATGGCGGCTTCGCGCATGAAGGTTGATGTGGTCAAGAATATGCGGATGGAGATCTTTGATAAAGTATCGCGCCTGCACATCGGTTTCTTTAACGACCAGCGCAAGGGCGATCTCATTTCCCGGTTTACGAATGATATCGGCGAGGTTGAGAACGCCGTTGTGAACAGCCTGAAATCCGTCATGAAAGAACCCATCACGATGGTGGTTTTTATCATCGTTCTGTTCAGCATCTCTGTACCGTTGACACTCTTCACGCTGATTGTGCTGCCCGTCACGGGAACGATCATTGCCGAGATCATTAAACGGCTGAGACGAAAGGCAAAACAAAGCCAGGAAGCGATGGGACGGATTGTGAACATCCTGGACGAAACGTTCTCCGGCATGCGGGTAATCACGGCATTCAACGCGCAGAATTTTATTTTTAAAAGGATCGACCGGGAAACAACCTACCACCGTAAAGTCAATTTATCGATCTCGCGCAAAAATGAATTGTCATCACCCTTGTCCGAGTTCCTCGGTGTTATCATTGTCGCGGTCATTATTTACTTCGGCGGACAATGGGTAATGGACGGCGAACTGAAGCCCGCGGCGTTTATGACTTTTCTTGTATTCTATGCGTCGATGATCCAGCCCGCCAAGAATTTTTCCAATGGAATAACATCCCTTCAGAAAGGGACGATTGCCGCCGAGCGGATATTCAGCATCGTCGATACCGAGCCGGCCATCAAAAACAAGCCGGGCGCGAAGCCCCTCGAATCATTTAAAAGCGATATCGAGTTTCGCAATGTGCGTTTCGCCTATGATCGCGAACCGGTACTGCAGGATGTCAGCCTGAAGATCAGCAAAGGTCAGACGGTCGCGCTGGTGGGTCCGTCGGGTGGCGGCAAGTCGACGCTCGCTGACCTGGTTCCGCGGTTTTATGATCCCCTTGCGGGTGAAATTCTCGTCGACGGCGTTGCCCTTCCCGACTACGACCTGGAATCACTCCGCCAGCAGATGGGGGTCGTTACGCAGGAATCAATTCTTTTCAACGATACCATATTCAATAACATCGCCTTCAGCCTGGAAGATGCAAAAGAAGAAGATGTCATACAGGCTGCGAAAGTCGCCAACGCACATGACTTCATTATGCAGTTCGAGGATGGATACCAGACCATCATCGGCGAACGTGGTTCGAAACTTTCCGGCGGGCAAAGGCAGCGGCTGAGCATTGCGCGGGCGGTATTAAAGAACCCCGCCATCCTGATCCTCGATGAGGCAACATCGGCGCTCGATTCCGAATCGGAACGCCTGGTGCAGGACGCATTGAACAAGCTGATGCAGAACCGCACATCGATCGTGATCGCACACCGCCTGAGTACCATTCAGCATGCCGACCAGATTGTGGTGATCCAGAACGGGCAGGTGGTGGAAACAGGAAAACATGACGATCTTATCAGGCGTGACGGACTCTACCGCAAGCTCAGTGAGATACAGCGGGTGGGCTGACACTGCAAGAGCCTGGGCCTTGTATTGCGTTTCTGCGAGACATTCAATAAGCCGGTTCCTTTTGTTGTTTGAAGAATCATTCAGTAGCCAGGGACCCTGGCCAAGGTCAGGATGAATTTTAAACACCGCACTTGATTTTCTGGCTTTTTCCTTACCTTTAACATGCTACTAATCGTACTTACATGAATAAGAACCGGCTTATCTTCTTTGCCATTTTCGCAGCGTTTCATTTGGGAGCTTTTATTTTTACCGTTATTCTTGAGAATAGCTCTTCTATGTTGTTCAGCATGGTGAAGTACATTCCGTGGTTCAAGTACGGTACGTTGTTAGGATTAATTTTAGTAATTGTTGACGTTGTATGGTCATGGATTATCAATCGGGATGCGCACAAGGAGAAAGCTGCGCTTACCCACGAACTCAACATGCTGAAGGCAAAGCTTTTCGACTTGCAGGAAGCAGCGAAAGTTCCTTCACAGCCCAAAACTCCGCCCATCGCTTAACCTTAAAACCGTCGCGCCATGGTTGCTAAGACCTATGGCGGCGCGGTTCATGGTGTAGATGCAAGAACCATCATGGTCGAAGTCAGCGTCGGCCAGGGGCTGCGCTTTTATATGAGTGGGCTGCCGGATAATGCTGTCAAGGAAAGTCAGCATCGCGTCGAATCTGCTTTGCGCACGGCAAAATATTTCATGCCGCGCGAAAAGACGGTCGTTAATCTCGCACCCGCCGATATCCGGAAGGAGGGATCTGCGTATGATCTTTCCATCGCCCTGGGTGTGCTCAGTGCGTCCGGGCAGATCACAACCGATCTGCTGGAGCAATACATTATCATGGGTGAATTGACACTCGAAGGAACGCTTCGTCCCATCAAAGGTGTATTGCCCATTGCCATCCAGGCGCGCCGGGAAAAGTTCAGGGGATTCATTCTTCCCGCCGACAACGCGCGCGAGGCCGCTATTGTCGAAGGCCTCGAAGTGATCCCGGTTAAATCACTGCGCGAGGCTGTCGATTTTCTGGAGGGCGTGGTAACCATCAGCCCAATTCACATCGACACACAGGAAGTATTCGCCAGCAAGCTGAATCATTATACCATCGATTTCAAGGATGTGCAGGGCCAGGAAAATATCAAGCGCGCGCTGGAGATCGCGGCGGCGGGTGGCCATAACGTTATCATGATCGGTCCGCCGGGAGCAGGCAAAACCATGTTGGCCAAACGACTGCCAACCATCCTGCCACCCTTAACACTGACCGAAGCACTCGAAACGACGAAGATCCACTCTGTTGCGGGGCGACTGGGCCGTGACGCTACATTGATGACGACACGTCCGTTCCGGTCGCCGCACCATACCATTTCAGACGTTGCACTCGTAGGAGGAGGAGGGATTCCGCAGCCCGGTGAAATTTCACTTTCAAACAACGGTGTACTCTTTCTCGATGAGCTTCCGGAATTTAAACGAACCGTGCTGGAAGTAATGCGTCAACCGATGGAGGAACGGCGGGTGACGATCTCGCGTGCAAAATTATCCATCGACTATCCCGCGAACTTCATGCTGGTGGCAAGCATGAACCCTTGTCCCTGTGGTTACTTCAATCACCCGGAAAAAGAATGTGTGTGCGGACCAGGTGTTGTACAGCGTTACCTGAGCAAGATCAGCGGACCGTTGCTGGATCGCATCGATCTTCACGTGGAAGTTGTACCGGTAAGTTTTGACGAGATGACGGCGAACCGCAAAAGTGAAACCAGTGAGGAGATCCGCGAAAGGGTAGTCCGTGCGCGTGCGGTGCAGTCGGAACGCTTTAAAGAACAGGTGTCGGTATACTGCAACGCGATGATGCCATCCAACATGGTCAAGGAAATCTGCGACATCAACGAGGCGGGCAAAGCTTTGCTGAAGACGGCGATGGAGCGCCTGGGTTTATCGGCGCGGGCATACGACCGGATATTAAAAGTTTCGCGTACCGTGGCGGACCTTTCAGGAAGCACCGAAATTAAAGTAGAGCATTTGGCAGAGGCCATTCAATATCGCAGCCTGGACCGGGAAGGATGGGCGGGATGAAGGACGATTAAGCGATCCCTCGCGGTATTGTTGATCACAACCGGACGAATAACCTGCTAACCGATAAGCGAATGCCTAATGCCGGATTCTTTATGTATATTGGTACGTAAACAATCCATCATGGCAAGAAAGCCCCGCTGCACGTTGGGGCTTTGTTGTTGAACGGAAAAAATCAATATGAGCACAGATGAAATTGAAATACCCTCACCGGAGCTGAACGATCTTGGAAGGGCGGAAGAACTCGAAAAGCTGATGATCGGACATTTCAGGATTCTGATGCCGATCCTTTCAAAACTGGTGACTGAAAAAAGAAGGATAAAGGAATTTGTCAGCAGCATGTACGAATACAAGACGCGGTTCATCACCAAATCCGCGGACTATCAGCTTTCGGATTATGATTCGTACGAGATACACGAGGTGTTCGACAAGGTTTACCACCGGTACCTCTATGGCGACCTGCGCGGAACGCTGGAGACCGAGGCGAAATAATTGCCTTCGGCATGCGTTGAACGAGCCCACCGCGCAGTCCTAACCCGATGGCAGGCGGACCTGTTGAACCTTACACCCGAAACCCGAAACCTTAAACCCGAAACCTTAAACCCAAAACCCGAAACCTTAAACCCGAAACCCGAAACCCGAAACCTTAAACCCGAAACCCGCATGGCCGCGAAAATCACCAAGTCTGCATTATTAAAGGAGATTGAAATCGTATTGCAGGACCTCAACCTGGTCAAAAGCGCTTTGCAGGCCAATGCACATCCAAAGCAGCAGGAACTGGAGGATTTTAAAAAGCGATTTAACGCGATCGTCAATAAAAAGAAGTGAGTTAAATGTCAGCCAAAGTACCGGATTGCAAGCCCGCAACCGCTTTTCATTGTATTACCTGCTCCAAAAAAAATTAATTCCGGTAAATTTATTTTCTTTTCAATCAAACCTTACCTAAGGAAAAGTGCATTCAAATCGCATGGGACGGGCGTGCGGGCATTTATGCGACCGAACTGCTGTAACCTTTTGCGATATGTGTCTATGTAAGATTGCGGGGTGATTATGACGAAAAGATCAGCATGAAACACTGAACTTGCCACGAAAACAAAAAACATTTTTTATGAACAAAAAAATTTCCCGACTTTTTTTATGCCTTGGTCTCGCCATGGCATTCGTTGCCTGTAAGGATGATGACGATAAGAAAGCGTCCAACCAATTTACATTCGAAGGCGACAAGTTTGTATTACAGGAAGCCTGGTATGACATTGATGAAGAGTTTGATGAAGATGAAAACCCTGTGTTTGAATATGAGATCTACCTGGAAGGTACCGATGGAACGAAGGTATCAGGCGTTTGGTTTGATCTGTTCTCCAGCCAGGACGAAGACCTGCCCGCTGGTACGTACACTTTCGATGGCGATTACACGCAGAACAACCTGACGTTTAACTATGCAGGTGGCTTCTTTTACGATACCGATACACAGGAAGAAGAAGATTTTGGGAGCGTTACCGGTGGAACGGTTAAAGTTACCAAGTCCGGAGACAAACATACTTTTACATTTGACCTGACCATGGAAGGCGGTAAAAAACTTGCCGGTTCGTTCTCAGGTGAACTGCAGATTGAAGACTAATTTTTTAAGCTTTTTCATAAAAGGGGTGCCGATAAAGCATCCCTTTTTTGTTTGCATCGGCCAGGCTTCAATTTATTTTCCAGGGCTGTTCAACGGCCTCTCCTTCCTGACTAATTTTGTGCCATGCGCAAGTCTGTTATCCTGTACGCATTTTCGCTCGCCGCCCTGGTCTTCCTGCTGAAGTTCCTCGAGTACCAATACTTCGTCAGGGATCTTTCGCTTGAATTTTA
>DASPJC010000332.1:0-4831 GCA_035628815.1 Ohtaekwangia sp.
ATTTGCAGATTCTCGACTCCCGGTCAAACTCGCTCCCGACTTTGGTCAGCTTGACATCGAACACCAATACGGCGTCCGGAGGAATACCACCACGTACACCCTGCGGACCATAGGCCAGGTGTGATGGAATGTAAAATGTAGCTGAATCACCGACGCCAAGTTTCGGAATGCTCATCCTCCAGCCGGGAATTACTTCCATTAAGGAGAAAGTTATTTTATCGTTGCGGTCGAACGTGCTGCCGTTATCCAGCAGTTTTCCGTGATAACTGACTTCGACGCAATTCTCGGGAGTGGGTTTTGGTCCGCCGTTGGTCGTATGAATGACATACTGGATGCCACTGGTATCCTGCTGGGCGGTGATATTGTTTTTCGACAGGTAGTCGTTGATCTTCTGAAGGTCTTTCGCCTTCTGCTTGTTCTTCCTTTTTGCAAATACCTTCTCCTGGAACTCATCGAACTTTTGCATTTCGATGATATCGGTAACACTCAGGTTGCACGTAACAGTCCCGGTGGTATCGACGTTCGGCGGCATGGGAGCGCCTAGTACATCGCGGAAGAAGATTTTCGTCGGCTTGGTTACGGAGACGCTATCGGCACGCGACAGCATGCGGAACATCTGCAGCATGCCAATCTCGGTCGCCAGCGCACTGCTGTCCTGTATCTGAACAACGGCTGGCATACCGGTATCATAGGTATCCACCCACACGGAATCTTTCGAATCTTTGATCACGTAATTCAGCACGATAAGCTGACCGCTTTTTGGCAGCATGCCGTCGCCGGCTTTTACCAGCGTGAACTTGAATCCGTTTGGCGTTTCTTTTTCAACTGCCGAATTATTGCACGCCACACCGAAACACAGCAGCAACCCAATCAGCACATGGGGAGTTTTAATCATATTCATTGTTAGACACTTGTTTGCGTTATAAAGTTGTAAAATCATCTGGTTTTAAGCAGTTCTTCTTTGTACTGGGGTAAAAGATCCAGGAATTTCTGAAGCGTTTGTTCCAGGGACAAATTGGTCTGTCCCCCGGCGGCATTCTTGTGTCCGCCGCCCTGGAAATATTTTCGCGCGAGATCGTTCACGGAAAAATCACCAAGCGACCGGAATGATAGTTTGACGTTTTCTTTCCGGTCAGAGATCAGTACCGAAAGAACGACGCCCTTGACAGACAGACCATAGTTCACCAGGCCTTCCGTATCACCCGTCTGCGAACCGAATTTTTTCAGGTCTTCGGACGACAGCGTGATGTACGCCGTTCTGTACGCCGGGAGGATCTGTAACTTCTCACTCAACACATATCCCATCAGGCGTAATCGTTCAAGGCTGTTGGTGTCGTAGATCATTTTGGATACACGGTATGGATTAGCACCCGCGGAAACCAGTTCAGCGGCGATTTGAAATACCTGTCCCGTCGTATTCGCATGCCGGAATCCACCGGTATCGGTCATAATGCCGGCGTACAGGCAATCGGCCAGTTCGGCATCAATCACATGTTTATCACCCAGTTCATCGATCAACCGGTATACCAGTTCCGCGGTGGAGGCGGCCGTTGTATCCCACTGCTCGAAATCGGCGAATTGCTCAGGCTCAAGGTGGTGATCAATCAATACCTTTTTGGCGCCGGACTGCCGGACCATTTCACCTAATTCGTTAATCCGGTTAAGGCTCGAAAAGTCAAGGCAGAATATAACTTCGGATTCTGCGATGATCCGTTGCGCGTTCTGGGGCCGCTCCTTTTGGAAGACGAGTACCTTGTCGTTGCCAGCCATCCATTGGAGAAATTCCGGGTAATCGCTCGGGGTGATCACCGTGACCTGGTGGCCGCCTTTTGAAAGGTATCGTGCCAGGCCCAGGGATGAGCCCAGGGCATCGGCATCCGGCTTAAAATGAGTCAGAATACTCACTTTACGCGGTTCGCTCAAAAGTTGCCTGAATTCATCGATCCTCCGCATAGATAGGTTTAAACAAGGGTGCAAAAATGAGAATTTTTTAGATCAACTCACCAAGCCAAGTTGTCGTACCTGTCAGTAAACTTTAAAATCTGTATGCAGACTACCGACTAATCTGCTATTTTTGCGGCCGTTTAGGGGGTTCACCTCCATTTCAAGTTTAAATATTTAACAACGCATATGGCAGACAACAGAACTTTTACGATGATTAAACCCGACGCTGTTGCAGCGGGCAACACCGGCGCTATCATCAAAATGATCGAGGAGGCAGGTTTTCGTATTGTGGCAATGAAAAAAACCCGGCTATCAGGTGAACGGGCGGGCGAATTTTACGCCGTGCACCGCGAACGTGGTTTTTATAAGGATCTGTGCGACTATATGTCCTCCGGCTCCATCGTGCCCATGATCCTTGAAAAAGCCAATGCCGTCGAAGACTTCAGAAAACTGATCGGTGCTACCGACCCTACAAAGGCTGCCGCAGGGACCATCAGGAACCTGTTTGCGAAGTCTATCGAAGCTAATGCGATCCATGGATCAGACAGCGACGCGAACGCTGCTATTGAAGGAAACTTCTTTTTTTCAGGGTTGGAAGAATTTTAGGAAGATTGCAACCGGCGATATCACAGTTGCCGGAAATTTTAAAGGAGATGATCCAGCGATTGCTGAATTCATCTCCTTTTTTTATGACTCACCAAAGCGTTGACCGCGTCCGGCGTTTCAAGGATTTCTCAGCTTGCTTTTATACCTGCTGTAGGTGAAGTACACGACCAATCCAAGGGCCATCCATCCGGCTGCAACCAGGAGGGTGTAGGGATCCAACGAAACGATCATGGCTGTACAAACAAGGATACCGAGGATGGGAACAAGGGGTACCAGCGGCGTTTTAAATGCCCGTGGTACTTCCGGATTCTTAACGCGCATGATCCAGACACCTACACAAACCAGCACAAAAGCGAACAGTGTACCGATACTGGTAAGATCGCCGGCCATGCTGCCGGGCATGAAACCGGCAAATACACCAGCGAATACAAACAGGATCAGGTTGGATTTATAAGGCGTCCTGAACTTGGAATGAAGATCAGAAAAAACTTTCGGGATCAGGCCATCATTCGCCATGGAATAGAAAACCCGTGACTGTCCAAAAAGCATTGCAAGGATCACAGATGAAAAACCTGCGAGGATGGCGATACTAATCCCTTTCTCCAGCCATCCAAAACCCTGCATGTAGGTCTTAATGGCATATGCGACGGAAGCTTCTTTACCTACGGTTTTGAATTCCGACCAGTTGGCAATCCCGGTCAGCACATACGAGAACAGTACGTACAGGATCGTACAAACCACCAGTGACCCGAGAATACCCATCGGCATGTCCTTTTTCGGATTTTTACACTCCTGTGCCGCCGTTGATACGGCATCGAATCCGATAAAGGCGAAGAAGACGATACCCGCTCCACCAAGCACACCACCCCAGCCATGCTCCCGGAAGCTTTCGTGCCCGGGAGTTCCTTCGGGAATCACAAACGGTGTGTAGTTGTCAGGGTTGATGAAACTCCAGCCAAGCGCGATAAAGACCAATACGATCGTAACCTTGATAATGACGATAACGGCGTTGAGACCGGCAGATTCAGATGTTCCTTTTATCAGGACAAGGGTGAGGATGAGCAGGATCAGCAAGGCAGGCGCGTTGACGACACCCTGGGAGACAATTGTGTCTGTTGCCAATAACTCGGAGGTTGAGATAAGCGATTCACTGCCATTTACCACCCGCGTCACGAGGTACTCGAACGGCGAGTGACTTATCGCGTAGGGAATGGCATTGTCCAGCAGGTTATTGAGGTATTCGCTCCAGGCGATGGATACGGTTACGGCGCCAAGCGCATACTCCAGTACCAATGCCCACCCGATGATCCAGGCGACAAGTTCACCCATGGTAGCGTAGGCGTAAGTGTAGGCGCTTCCGGCCACGGGGATCATGGAGGCGAATTCAGCATAACACAAGCCGGCAAAGGCACACCCTACGGCAGCGATGATAAAGGATATGGTGACGGCCGGGCCTGCAGCTTCACCTGCGGCGGCAGCGGTCCGGACGAATAACCCGGCACCGATGATGGCACCAATACCTAAGGCTACAAGGTTAGCTGCGCCAAGGGTTCGTTTTAATCCATTCTCCGATTCGCCAGCCTGCGCGAGCAGTTGTGACAGTGGCTTTGTGATAAACAAGCTCATGAATTCTTTTAGGTTAAGTAAAGTTAACAGCCTTAAAAGTAATAAGAATAATCAATTTGGCTAACGTCTATTAGTATGAATTAGGCATTGGGCATTAGGGATTGGGCATTGGGGATTGGGCATTAGGCATTGGGCATTTAGGGATTGAGGATTAGGCACTGGGCGTTAGGAGAAGCGTAATGAATAGAATGTTTTTGGTTGGTTGAAAAACTAAGCAAGAATCCAGCATCCAGAATCTAGTGGCCAGTAGCCAGCGTCTCATTTAAAAAGTTAGTACTAAGAAGCGTACCCTGATCCTTTAAAAAATTAACGCGCATCGCGCAGCTCAGCAGCTTTTAAGATAGCGGCTCGCGATCCTGCGTAACAGGTTGTTCGGGTGAAAGATCCGCATCCGGCACAGTGGCCACTTCCTCTGTTTCATGGTGAAAGAAACGGCGTTGAAAGATCAGGATGATCACGACCCCGATGAAAATGGACGAATCGGCAATGTTGAAAACAGGACTGAAGAACAGGAAGTATTCGCCGCCCACAAAAGGGACCCAATCCGGCCAGGTGAAGTCGAACAACGGAAAGAAAAGCATGTCAATCACCTGACCATGGAACCATGGGGTCGGCGAATCGGGGGGATGGTTCTCAAGCAATACGCCATAGAAGG
>DASPJC010000333.1:0-5570 GCA_035628815.1 Ohtaekwangia sp.
GCCTTCTGCTGAACAGATCCGAGAGCGTTCCAACTTCCTGGCCAAGCGATGCCTTGATTTCATTCAAAACATTTTGTCCTTCGACCGGGCCGTTCACTTTCTCAAGGGTGTCGAGGGCATCGTCGTCTTTGCCTTTCTTCACCAGCCAGCGTGGACTTTCCGGTACGATCAGCAGCAGCACAAGAAACAGTACGGCAGGGATCGTTCCTGAGCCAAGCATGTACCGCCAGCCTGTCTCGACGTTCCATGCTTCGTCTCCCAGGGACGCAATGACCAGGTTGACGAAGTAAATGAGATTGATCCCGATTACGATGGCGAGCTGGTACAAACTCACCAACCGGCCGCGGTTCCGGGAAGGCGCGATTTCAGAAATGTACAAAGGTGACAGCATCGAGGCAGCACCGATGCCCACGCCGCCGATGAATCTCGCCACGAGGAATTCGGTGAGATTCCTTGGAACCATTGCCCCGATCGATGAAATAATAAACAGAATCGCGGTAATGATCAGCACTTTCTTCCGCCCAAACCGGTCACTGAGCCAGCCGGCAATCATGGCTCCGAACACGCAACCCCAAATGGCGCTGCTGGCGGCCCATCCTGTCATGATCGGCGACAGTTCAAATCGCTTTTGGAGGTACCCGATAACACCGGCAATCACAGCCGTGTCGTAACCAAATAATAATCCTCCGAGTGCTGCCACGAGTGCGACCTTCACCACGAAAGCGGATGAAGATTCAGGACTGTAGGCTGTTGGAACGCGTGATGTACTCATATGTGTTTACGACCAGTTAAGCTGGCAGCATTTTAGTGTAAAGATAAGTATGTATGAACATACTAACAATCTTTGTTTCGAAATTATGTGACTTTGTCCTGTTGTGACCGTTGGCGTTGTGCATAGCCGCATATCCGTTACTTGTTATAGTTGTCCTTGGGTTTATCGCCCATCTGTAATACGAGCTTGCCGCCATTGTATATGTCGGAAAGGTCAATAAACGGCTTGCCCAGCTTCTTGCCATTCAGGTTCAGTGACTGCACATAAATATTTTCACCTGTGTTATTACGTGTTTCGATGACAAACTCCCCGCCTTTGGTATACTGGGGATGTAGCGTGATAATGATTTTATCGAACAGCGGACTACCGATACCCATGGAGGGCTTTAAGTCTGTCAGCCCCTTTACATCGAACAATCCCATCCCTGCGATAACGTACCATGCGCCGAGTTGTCCCTGGTCTTCATCCTGCCCATAGCCATAACCGTGAATACCCGTCGTGCCGTAGAACTCATTGCAGATAGCCCGCACCCATTTCTGTGTAAGTGAAGGTTTGCCGGAAAAATTGAACAACCAGGAAGTGTGAAGATTGGGCTGATTGCCATGGTTGTACAAACCTGCCAGGCCGGAGAATGCATCCAGGGTAGTGCCACCGCCAAAGGCATTTTTTTGCGAGGTGGTGAAAATGCTGTCGAGGCGCGAATTAAAACTGTCACGCCCTATTTTTTTAACGAGGGCATCCGGTTCGTGGGGCACATAGAACGTGTACTGCCAGGCATTTCCTTCCTGGAACCCACGCCACGGCTCGCCGGGCTTAAAATTATCAATGAACTGACCATTGGCCAGTTTGGGCCGCACAAGTTTCATGGTCGGATCGAACAGGTGTTCCCACCCATGGGACAGACGCATCAGCTTTTCATAATCATCTTTTTTACCAAGCGCTTTGGCCCACTGCGCCACCGCGTAAGAACTGAATGAATACTCGAGTGTGTGCGATGCCGAGAACTGCCAAAGTTCCCCGCCTCCTTTACCCTTGTCGAGATGAGGAACATATCCGAATTTCACGAACTGCTCAACATCCAGCTTACCTGATCCATGCGGGCGATCTTTTCCATCGATCTCGTTCTTCAGTGACGCTTCATACGCTTTCGCCACATCAAAATCGCGGATGCCGGCCATATACGCGCTGGCCATCACGAGACTTACAAAGTTTGTACCCACCCCCGATACGTAACGGCTATTCGCGATCCCGTCGCCCAGCCAACCGGCATCCTGATATACCAGCAGCTGACTCTTGACGAAGTCAGAAAAATACTCCGGGTAAGCCAGCGCCCACAGTTGTGTAAGGTTCCAGAAGGCGCCCCATACGGCATCCGTGTTGTAATGATTATGGATGGGCTTGCCTTTCGTATCCAGCGGTATCTGCCCAATGGTACCGTTGTTTCTTGGATACGCGCCATTCACATCGCTGGCCAGTCCGCGGCCGAGCAAAGCATGGTACAAACCGGTATAAAATTTCACTTTATCTTCGCGCACCTTTCCCTCCACGCGGATACGACCCAGGTATTCGTTCCAGGTTGCGTACGCATTGGCTTTCGCCTGATCGAAGGCCATATCTTTCGCTTCCGCCTGAAGGTTAAGCCGGGCGTTTTCGATCGACGTGTATGAGAAGCCAGCTTTGACAGTGATGCTTTCCTGGTCCCTGGTGTCGAACGTCAGATAAAGGCCCGCACCGGGTCCCGTTTCCTCGGTACTACCTTCACGCACCGCGGTGCCTTTGAAAACGCCGAAAGTAGCAGGCTTCCTGTCGACCACGGCCGAGAAGTACATGCTGACTTCCGCACCTGGCTGATACTTTTGAACGTATACCGGAAGCGTTGTAACGAAGCCTTCGATGCGGCCATCCGGCGTCATGTACACTTTCGCGTCTTTTACATTGCCACTCTCGCCCTGCTTGTTGCCGATATCGAACAGGATGTGCGACGCCTTTCCGGCCGGAAATGTGTAACGATGCAGTGCCACACGTTCCGTTGCAGTAAGCTCCGCCTTGATGCCGTGATCCTTTAATATGACCGAATAGTATCCCGGGGTTGCAACTTCATCTTTGCGATCGAACCGCGAGCGATAGCCTTCTTCCGGATTTTCCAGCTTTCCGGGAATCGTTTTCAGGGTGCCGGTCGACGCCATGAACACAATACCACCAACCTGGAATTCGTGCAGGTTAGGGAAGCCTTCTATGGATTCATGGCGGTGGTCATAACCAACAGCATCCCAGCCATGCACGTTGCCATAGTGTGCATTGGTTGCAGGCGCAGGTTTCGCCATGCCAAACGGTACGGCTGCGGGCGTATAAAAGAACCAGCGGCTGTGCGCAGTCCCGATATTGGGATCTACCCATTGCGTAAGGTCGCCCTGGGCCTGCACAGTCGCGGCAAAGGCAATCAACAGGAACACGGCCAGTATATTCTTCAAAACACGGATTTTCATGCGATGTGAATTTAGATCTTAAAATTTGTTGTTTTTCTCGTCATAAGGATCGTTGTATTGATCCTGCAACGCCTTAAGTTGTTCTTTGAGCTTCGCCACCGTGCCCCGGTAAGCTTCGTCATCATATATGTTATGCATTTCATGAGGATCTTTTTTCAGATCATACAGCTCCCAGGAATTTCCAGGATCGTAAAAGTGAATCAGCTTGTAGCGTTCTGTGCGGATGCCATAATGGGCGGTCGCGCCAAACGACTTCTCATAGTAGTGGTAGTACAGGGTCTTGCGCCAATCCTTTGCTTTTCCGCTTTGCAGGAGGGTCTTCATGGACGCGCCCTGCATGTCTCCCGGGATGGCAATGTTTGCGAAATCGAGGAATGTCGGGGCGACATCCAGGTTCAGTACATACTCATCGACCTGCTGCCGTGCCGGAATGGCTTGCGGGAAGCGGATGAGCATCGGCGTGCGGAATGATTCTTCATACATGAAGCGTTTGTCATATAAGCCGTGCTCACCGAGGTAGACGCCCTGGTCGGACATGTATACCACGATGGTGTTTTTCGCGAGGCCTTCATCATCAAGGTACTTCAGTACACGGCCAACATTGTCGTCAACCGATCGGACGCAACGGAGATAATCTTCCATGAAGCGCTGATATTGCCATCGCAGCAACTGGTCTTTGTCCCTGATCTGCGCAAAAGTTTTGTATTCATCCTGGTACGCCCTGTCCCATGCCTGTCGTTCGGAAGGTGTCAGGCGCTCCATCTCCCGCTGGAATTCCGCCGGTGCCCAGTGATTTACTTCCGTCACCGTGCAGGTATCGCACGGCACCTTGCTGTCATAGCGCACATCCAGTCCATCTTTCATCGAGATCAGCTGCCGCTGCAATCCCTCGCGGCCGGCATAGTTATCGTAAAAGTTAGTGGGCAGCGGGAACTGGCGGTCATTAAAGTCGCTAAGGTATTGTTGTGGTGGCATCCAGTTACGGTGCGGCGCTTTGTGGTGCAGCATGATGAAGAAAGGCTGTTCGCGATTCTGTTCAATCCATTCAAGGGCCAGGTCGGTTGTAACATCGGTAACGTAGCCGGTATACGCGGTATCCTTTCCCATGTTGATGAACGCCGGGTTATAATAGTGCCCCTGATCGGGAAGTATATTCCAGTAATCAAAACCGGTCGGCTCACTGAACAGGTGCCACTTTCCGACCAATGCGGTACGGTAGCCATTGGCCCTGAAGATCTTTGGCAGGGTCTGCTGACTTCCGTCGAAGTACGTTCCATTGTCGCGCTGGCCATTCAGGTGTCCGTATTTACCGGTCAGAATCACGGCCCGCGCGGGACTGCAAACCGAGTTGGTTACAAAAGCATTGCGCACCACCGCCCCTTCGCGTCCGATGCGGTCGATGTTCGGCGTCTGGATCAGTTTATCATTGTACGCGCTGACAGCCTGATAGCCATGATCATCCGACATTATAAAAATTATGTTCGGCCTGGACTGCGCTGCCTGTGGCGCCTGGGCCCTGGCAATTCCCACCAGCCCAAGGGTTAGCAGCAGCGCCATTGATGTGATACCGCCTATCTTCATTCTATTTTCCATGTCGTGGTTCCATAAGGTTTCATCCAAAACGTGTTAGTGGCGGGTGTAGCGCCGCGTTCTTCATTATCACAGGTTGATATTCCGGCAGGCTTTACCGCGCCCCATTCGAAAGACGAATGAACCGGCTGAGGAGAGAGATTCACCAACCGGACCAGATAACCTTTTTCATCCTTTGAAGGACGAATTGTCGAAACGGCGATCTTGTTATTGCCGCTTACACGGAACAATGTCTTGTATGCCATGGCATTGTCAGAGATCACCGCAACCAATGGCTGTGCGATTTCAACACCACGCTGCTTCGCCTCGCGTGAATAGGGTTCCAGCGGGACAATCGAGTATCGAAACTCCACCCTACCGGATTGTGATGCTTTGTAATTTGTTCCCCACGAGTTATTCATCACCCATGAGTAGACTGTGGGTGAAGATGATGTGAAGCGGCTCCAGTCGAGGAATTCCCGCCGGTCGGACATCCACGCCTCACCGTTCAATCCGCCTACCTCGAGTATCGGTGTACCGACCGTTGTCAGAAGTACATGCTGACGCATACCGGATATCGATACGCCATTATTGACGGAAAAGAAATTCTTGTTGGCCCCGGAAAGCTGTTCCCGCTCCGGGCGGATCTCCCCAAACGCGAGGTCAATAACGGTTTCAGCATTCCTGATGTTAAACGGGAATGCAAACCGCACGCTTTCATGCGAACGGTTATCGATCTTGTC